>JAIFMO010000139.1 GCA_020048435.1 Sulfuritalea sp. | reverse complement strand
GCGCCCGTCCCATTGCGCCAGCCAGTCCAGCCCGGCCGCCAGCCGCTCGGCATCGAAGCCGGGCGGGGGCGGGGGGGCGCCGCAGACAGTGTGGAACTCCGCCAGCACGGCGGCCGGCGCTTGGGCGAAACGTTTGCGCATGTGCGCGAGCAGGCGCGGCGCCACGGCCGGCGCATAGCCGCTCGTTTCGGTGAAACGGGGGAAGCCGTTGATTGACAGCAGGCGGCGCCAGGGGTGGCGGAAGACCGGGTGCGCCTGCGTCAGCCACCAGCAGACGCCGAGCGAGTGACCGACAGCGACAAACGCTTCGTCCGGCGCCAGGGCGGGCAAGCGGGGCGCGCCGAAGAAGCCGAGATCGACGGTCTCGACCCGGTGGCCGGGCGCCAGCAGTGCGCGGACATCGTTCCAGACGCCGTGGTCAAAACTCCAGCCGTGGACGAGCACGATGGTCGCCATCAGTCACGCCTTGGCAGGGTTGCGGCAGCGGCCAGCACCTGGCCGAACTGTGCCTCCGACAGCGCGGACGACAGCGAAAAGCGCAGTCGCGCCGTGCCGTCCGGTACCGTGGGCGGGCGGATGGCGATGGCGAGGACGCCGGCTGCTGCCATGTGTTGGGCGGCGGCCAGCGCGGCGGCTTCGGTGCCGACCACGGCGGGAACGATCTGCGTGGTCGACTCCAGCGTGGCGTAGCCGCGTGCCTGCAGCGTTGTCCGCAACTGCTCCGCCATCGCGGCCACGCGGCTGCGTTCGGCGTCCATGGCGGGGACCAGATCCAGCGCGGCGTCCAGCGCGCCGAGCGCGGCCGGGGCCGGCGCGGTGCTGTAGATGAACCCGTCACAGCGGTTGACCAGCCAGTCGATCAGCAGCTTCGAGCCGGCGACGTAAGCGCCCGCTCCGCCCAGAGCCTTTCCCAGCGTGCCCATCACCACCGGAACCTGGCCGGGGGCAAGCGCCGCCAGCCCGCGGCCGCCCGGCCCCAGAATACCCGTTGCATGCGCTTCGTCCAGATAGAGAATGGCGTGGTGCCGCTCGGCCAGGGCCGCGAGGGCGGGCACGTCGGCGCGGTTGCCGTCCATGCTGAAGACCGATTCGGCGACGATGAAACGCATTTCGCCAGGATTCAGCGCCAGCAGCGACTCAAGGTGGGCGAGGTCGTTGTGGCGGTAGCGGATCTGGTGGATGCCGCGACAGCCGGCGTGCAGGCTGGCGTGGTTGAGCCGGTCGGTGAAGACGACGGGTTTGTCGCTGTCCGGGGCAAGTTCGAACAGGGCGGGCAGCACCGAGCTGTTGAGTTGATAACCGGTGGCAAAGATCAGCGCCGCTTCGGTGCCCTTGAAGGCGGCGAGCCTCGCTTCAAGATCGAGCAGCGCCTGCGTGGTGCCGGTGACCAGCCGCGAGGCGCGGCTACCGGCGCCGTGTGCGCGCATCCAGGCGTCGGCGCGCTCGATGACGAGCGGGTGGCGCGAAAGGCCGAGGTAATCGTTGGACGACACATCGATAAGGCCCGGGTCGGCGGCGCGCAGGTGGCGGCGCCGGTGCGCCGCCGCCAGGCTGTCGAGGTGTTGGGCGATGCGGCTGTCGAGATTAGTCATGCGGAAATCCTTTCGACCAGGTGGCGATAACCTCGCACACGGCCGTGGTCAGCCGGGCGAGGTCGGCTTTATCGATGATGAAGGGCGGCGCGAGATAGACGATATTACCGAAGGGGCGCACCCAGACGCCGCGTTCGACGAAGGCCGGCCGCAGCGCCGATGCCGCCATGGTGTCGAGTTGCACCACGCCGATGGCGCCCTTGACGCGCACGTCGACCACGCCAGGCAGGGCGCGGCAGGGTGCCAGTTCCCGGTGCAATTGCGCCTCGATGGCGGCGACCTGCGCCAGTCGCGGTTCGCGCTCGAACAGGTCGAGCGAGGCATTGGCGGCAGCGCAGGCCAGCGGGTTGGCCATGAAGGTGGGGCCGTGCATGAAGGCGCCTTCGTTTCGCGTCGAGCGGAAGGCGTCGAACACGCGCGTCGTGGCGACGGTGGCGGCCAGCGGCAGGGTGCCGCCCGTCAGCGCCTTCGACAGGCACATCAGGTCGGGCACGCTGCCACCGCATTTGTCATCACCCGCGCAGGCGAACAGGCGGCCAGTGCGGCCGAAGCCGGTCATGATTTCGTCGGCGATCAGCAAGACGTCGTGGCGGTCGCAGGCGGCACGGATGAAGGCCAGCGTGGCGGCATCGTGAAAGCGCATGCCGCCGGCGCCTTGCACCAGCGGTTCGACGATGACGGCTGCGGTATCGTGGCGCTGCGCCGCCAGCAGGTGGTCGAAGGCGGCCCGTTCGGGTTCCGTGCGCGGCAGGGCGGCAAAGGTCTGCGGCACGCGCCAGGCGGCGACGGCGTCGTGAAAGCCGGTGGCGGGGTCGGTGACGGAGAGCGCGCCGAGGGTGTCGCCGTGATAGCCGTGACTGAAGGCGATGAAACGGTGACGATCCTGGCCGCGGTTGCGCCAGAACTGCACGGCCATTTTCAGCGCGATCTCGACCGCCACCGAGCCGGATTCGGAAAAGAAAACGTGGTTCAGTTGCCGCTCGTTGTCGCCCGGCAGCAAGCTTGCCAGCCGCGCGGCCAGCGTGTAGGCCGGTTCGTGGGCCAGTCCGGCGAACATGACGTGCGGCAGCCGGTCCAGTTGCGCCGCCAGGGCGGCGCGAATATGCGGGTGGCTGTAACCGTGGCAGGCCGTCCACCATGACGAAATGCCGTCGATCAGCGTGCGGCCGTCGGCGAGTTCAAGGCGGACGCCGTCGGCGGAAACCACCGGCAAGGGCAGCGGCGCGTTCGCCATCTGCGTGTAAGGCAGCCAGACGTGGTCGAGAGAAAGCCAGGGGGGTGCGGCGGGGGACATGGCGGGAGCCGCTAGAATGCCGTCGATGAAACGCGCGTATTTTATCACCGCCACCGGCACCGACCTCGGCAAAACCTGGCTTACGGCGGGCATTGCCCAGGCGTGTCACCAGCGCGGTGTCGGGGTACGCGCGCTGAAGCCGGTGATGAGCGGCTACGACGCTGCCAATCCGGCCGCGAGCGATGCCGGGGTGTTGCTGCAAAAAGTCGGCGATAGCGGTACGGCACCATTGGTGCCAATGGTGCCAACAGCGCCCGCGGTGGCCGCCATCGCGCCCTGGCGCTTTGCCGCGCCCGTGTCGCCCGACCGCGCGGCCGCGCTGGAAGGCCGGATCATCGACTTCGAACAATTGCTCGGCTGGTGCCGCGGCGAGATCGACCACGACCACGAGGACGACGGCCTGCTGCTGATCGAGGGTATCGGCGGCGTCATGACGCCACTCGACAATCACCATACGGTGCGCGACTGGATCGCCGCGTTGGCGGCGCCGACCTTGCTGGTGGCGGGTACTTATCTCGGTGCGTTGTCGCACACCCTCACCGCGCTGGCGGCGTTGCGCGAGGTGGGCGTCGTGCCGGCGGCCGTGGTGGTGAACGAATCGTCCGCCAGTACGGTGAGTGTCGAGGATTGCGTCGCCTCGCTCGCGCCGCATCTCGGTGGCATTCCGCTTATTATTCAGCGACGCGATGACGCGGCGGGCCTGATACGGCTGGCCGATTTTCTGACGAAGGACAGCCCATGAAATACCGTGACCTGCGCGACTTCATCGCCCAGCTTGAAGCCTTGGGTGAATTGAAACGGGTCGTTGTCGAAGTCGACCCGCATCTTGAAATGACCGAAATCTGCGACCGCGTGCTGCGGGCCGGCGGGCCGGCGATCCTGTTCGAGAATCCGAAGGGGCAAGCCAAACCACCGTCCGGACAAAGGCGGATGCCCGTGCTGGCCAATCTCTTTGGCACGCCGCGCCGCGTGGCGCTTGGCATGGGCGAGGAATCGACCGACGCCCTGCGCGAAGTCGGCAAGCTGCTCGCCTATCTCAAGGAACCCGAACCGCCGCGCGGCCTCAAGGACGCCTGGGACAAACTGCCGGTGCTGAAGCAGGTGCTCAACATGGCGCCCAAGGTGGTGTCGTCGGCGCCCTGCCAGGAAGTGGTGTGGGAAGGCAAGGACGTCGACCTCGCCCGACTGCCGGTGCAAACCTGCTGGCCGGGCGACGCCGGGCCGCTGATCACCTGGGGGTTGGTGGTGACGCGCGGGCCCAACAAGGCGCGGCAGAATCTCGGCATCTATCGCCAGCAGGTCATCGCGCCCAACAAGGTCATCATGCGCTGGCTGGCGCATCGCGGCGGCGCGCTCGATTTTCGCGATCATTGCGAGAAAAATCCCGGCCAGCCTTTCCCCGTGGCGGTGGTGATCGGCGCCGATCCGGCCACTATCCTTGGCGCGGTGACGCCCGTGCCGGATTCGCTGTCCGAATACCAGTTCGCCGGCCTGCTGCGCGGTGCCCGCACCGAACTGGTGAAGTGCCTCGGGTCGGATTTGCAGGTGCCGGCCTTCGCCGAAATCGTACTCGAAGGCGTCATCCACGCCGGCGAGACTGCGCAAGAAGGACCGTTCGGCGACCACACCGGCTACTACAACGAAGTGGCCGATTTCCCCGTCTTCACCGTCGAGCGCATGACGATGCGGCGCGATCCGATTTACCACAGCACCTACACCGGCAAGCCGCCCGACGAGCCGGCCATGCTCGGCGTGGCGCTCAACGAAGTGTTCGTGCCGCTGCTGCAAAAGCAGTTTCCCGAGATCGTCGATTTCTACCTGCCGCCCGAAGGGTGTTCCTACCGCATGGCCGTGGTGTCGATCAAGAAACAGTATCCGGGCCACGCCAAGCGCGTGATGTTCGGCATCTGGAGCTTCCTGCGGCAGTTCATGTATACCAAGTTCATCATCGTCACCGACGACGATATCGACATCCGCGCCTGGCCCGAAGTGATCTGGGCGCTGACCACCCGCGTCGATGCCGCCCGCGACACCCTGATCGCCGAGAACACCCCCATCGACTACCTCGACTTCGCTTCGCCCGTCGCCAGCTTGGGCAGCAAGATGGGCATCGACGCCACCAACAAATGGCCGGGCGAAACGAACCGCGAATGGGGCCGACCCATCGCCATGGATGCCGCCGTGAAGCAGCGCATCGACGATTTGTGGGGCAGTTTCGGCTTGTAGCGGAGCGGGAAGTCCGAGAGGAGGCCATCCCGCTCAACAGCCCGACGCTGGTCGGCGGGGAACGGGGGGGGTAAAATCGCGCCCTCATGCCTGCTCCACGTTTTGTTCATCTCCGTCTCCACAGTGAATATTCGATCACCGATGGCTTGACACGTCTTGCCGACGCGGTCAAGGCGGCGACGGCCGATGACATGCCGGCACTGGCGCTGACCGACCTGGCCAATCTGTTCGGCATGGTCAAGTTCTACACCGCGGCGCGCGGTGCGGGTATCAAGCCAATCATCGGCGCCGATGTCTGGGTAACGACGGCGGGCGCCGGTGACCGGGGCGGCGATGGCAGCCGCGACACCCCCACGCGCCTGCTATTGCTGGCCAAGAGCCGCGCCGGACTGTTGCGACTGTGCGAAGTGATGTCGGCGGCCTATCTGGGTCCGCGCCGCCACGGTCGCGCCGAAATTGCCGTGGCCGCGCTGGCGGACGGCGACAACAACGGCCTCATTGCGTTGTCGGGCGCGGCGCTGGGCGACGTCGGCCAGTGGCTGCTGGCCGGCAAGGGTGAAAAAGCCGAAGAGAGCGCCCGCGCCTGGGCCGCGCTCTTCCCCGGCAATTACTACCTCGAAGTGCAGCGCCATTGCGGCGCCCTGCCCGCCGCGAGGGAAGAAGCGCTGGTGCGGCAGACGGCATCGCTCGCCGGGGCGCTGGCGCTGCCGCTGGTGGCGACGCATGCCGTGCAGTTTATCGATCGCACCGACTTCATGGCGCACGAGGCGCGCGTCTGCATTGCCGATGGCTTTGAACTGGCCGATACGCGCCGGCCGAAGACCTTCAGCGACGAGCAGTATTTCAAGACCCAGGCCGAGATGGCCGAACTGTTTGCCGACCTGCCGGAAGCCCTTGAGAACTCGGTCGAAATCGCGCGCCGCTGCAACCTTTCGCTGGAACTCGGCAAGAACTACCTGCCGCAATTTCCGACGCCCGCCGGCATCACACTCGACGAGCACCTGGCCAACGAGTCGCGCGCCGGTCTTGAAGTCCGCCTGCTGCAACTCTTCCCCGATCCGGCCGAGCGCGAGAGCCGTCGCGCCGAGTACGCCGAACGGCTCGAATTCGAGATCAAGACCATCCAGAAGATGGGCTTCCCGGGCTATTTCCTGATCGTCGCCGACTTCATCAACTGGGCCAAGAACAACGGTGTGCCGGTGGGGCCGGGTCGCGGCTCCGGCGCCGGCTCGCTGGTGGCCTACAGTCTCAAGATCACCAACCTCGACCCGATTCGCTACGAACTGCTGTTCGAGCGCTTCCTCAACCCCGAGCGGGTGTCGATGCCTGACTTCGACATCGACTTCTGCCAGGAAGGCCGCGACCGCGTTATCGAATACGTCAAGCAGCACTACGGCGCCCACGCCGTGTCGCAGATCGTCACCTTCGGCACCCTGGCGGCCAAGGCGGTGATCCGCGACGTTGGCCGCGTGCTTGCCCTGCCCTACAATTTCGTCGACCAGTTCGCCAAGCTGATTCCCAACGAACTCGGCATCACGCTGGAAAAAGCGCGCGAAGCCGAGCCGCAAATCCTCGACCGCACCGAGCGCGAGGAGGAACTCAAACAGTTATGGACGCTGGCGGAGAAGCTCGAAGGCCTCACCCGCAACATCGGCATGCATGCCGGCGGCGTGCTGATCGCACCGGGCAAGCTGACCGACTTCTGCCCGCTTTACTCGGCCAATGGCGACAACGAATCGGTGATGAGCCAGTTCGACAAGGACGACGTCGAGAAAGCCGGCCTGGTGAAGTTCGACTTTCTCGGCCTGCGCACCCTGACCATCCTCGACGAGGCGGTAAAGTCGATCAAGCGCGTGGAAGGCGTGGATATCGACCTCGACGCCCTGCCGCTCGACGACAAGGAAACCTACGACAAGATTTTCAAGAACGCCAACACCGTGGCCGTGTTCCAGTTTGAATCGGGCGGCATGCAGGAGATGTTGAAGCAGGCGAAACCCGACCGACTGGAAGACCTGATCGCCTTGAACGCGCTCTACCGGCCGGGGCCGATGGACTTCATTCCGACCTTCATCGCGCGCAAACATGGCCGCGAGCGGGTGATTTACCCACACCCCTGCCTCGAACCCGTGCTATCGAACACCTACGGCATCATGGTGTATCAGGAACAGGTGATGCGGGCGGCGCAGGTGGTGGCCAACTACTCGCTCGGCGGCGCCGACATGCTGCGCCGCGCGATGGGCAAGAAGAAGCCCGAGGAGATGGCCCAACAGCGCGAAATCTTCGTCAAGGGCGCTGCCGAAAACAGCATCGGCGAAGAGAAGGCCAACGAAATCTTCGACACCATGGAGAAGTTCGCCGGCTACGGTTTCAACAAATCGCACGCCGCCGCCTATTCGCTGGTGGCCTATCACACGGCCTGGCTCAAGTGCCACTACCCGGCGGCCTTTGTGGCGGCGACGCTGTCGTCGGAAATGGCCAACACCGACAAGGTGCAGTTCTTCTTCAATGATGCCCGCGACAACGGTATCGTCTTCCTGCCGCCCGACATCAACGCGGGCGGCATCCGCTTCGAACCGGTGGACAAGAACACCCTCCGCTACGGCCTCGGCGCGATCAAGGGCACCGGCGAATCGGCGTTGGGCGCGATCCTCAAGGCGCGCGAAGGCAATGGAGAGAGTAACGGCAAAGGGGCCGGCCCCTTCGTCGACCTCTTCGACTTCTGTCGCCGCATCGACAAGCGCGTGGTCAACCGGCGCGTCATCGATGCGCTGATCCGCGCCGGCGCCTTCGACGCGCTGGACGGCAACCGGGCGAAGATGCTGGCTTCGGTGGGCATTGCGCTGGAGGTGGCCGAGCAGGCTGAGCGCAACGCGATGCAGAGCGGGCTGTTCGATATGGGCGATGACGGCAGCGACAGTCAGATTGGCTACGTCGAAGTGCCGCCATGGGGCGAGCGCGAACAACTGTTGCAGGAAAAAACCGCGCTCGGCTTCTTCCTCTCCGGCCACCCGTTCAACGCCTACCGTGCCGAACTGGCCTGCTTCGTCAAGCGCGGACTCGGGCAGATCGAGGCGCAGAAGGAACCGCAACTGCTGGCCGGCGTGGTGCTGGCCACGCGCACACAGATGACCCGCCGCGGCAAGATGGCCATCGTCACCCTCGACGACGGCGCGGCGCAGGTCGAACTGACGGTGTTCAACGAACTGTGGGACGCCGAGCGCAACAAGATCAAGGAAGACGAGTTGCTGCTGGTCGAAGGCAAGGTTGGCCGCGACGACTACAGCGGCAGCGGCCTGCGCGTCACGGCGGAGCGCCTGATGACGCTGGGCGAGGCGCGCGGCCGCTATGCACGGCAGTTGCGACTGTCGCTCAATGGCGGCTCGCGCGCGGAAACCGCCGGCAAGCTGCAAACCCTGCTCGCCCCCTACCGCAGCGGCGGCTGCCCGGTGCGGCTGTGCTATCGCAACGCCGCCGCCGAAGCCGAGTTGCTGCTGCCCGAATCCTGGCGCGTGCGCCTCGACGACGACCTGCTCGCGGGTCTGGGCGAATGGCTCTCCCCCGCCAACGTAAAGGTGATTTACCAGTGATCCAGCTGATCGACAGCGCCCTGCTCGACGAAGTCGGCGCCGAGGCCCGACGGGCTCCGCGCGGCCGCAAGAATCGCAACTTTCACCCGCGCGACGACTATCCCGCCCATCGCCTGCTCAACGCCATGGAACCCGGCTCTTACATCGCGCCGCACCGCCACCTCGACCCGACCAAGGACGAGACGATGGTGGTGGTGCGCGGCACGCTGGGGCTGCTGATCTTCGACGATGCGGGTAAAGTGACGTTCCGGCAAAAAGTCGGCGGTAGCGGTACGGCAGTGGGGATGGATATCGGGCACGGCACCTGGCATACGGTGCTCGCCCTCGAAACCGGCACCGTTTTCCTTGAAGCCAAGTCCGGCCCCTACCTGCCGCTTGAAGCAGCGGAACGCGCTCCCTGGGCGCCGGCGGAAGCAACGCCGGCCGCCGTTGAATACCTGGCCAGCCTGCAACGGCTGTTCGATTGAATTCTTATCATTGCAACAAATACAAAAATGAACTCGAGACAATTCGCCCGCGTTACCAATTCGACGAGCCAGCTTAAACCCCTGAACCGGAGCAAGCCAACCGCCGAACTCTCCCAACTACCGCCGCTGGGCATGGATGCCGAGGCGCTGGCACTGGACATCCGCCGCTACTTCGGCAACTTCCTTGGGCGCGACCGCTATTGCATCTCCACGCATTATCCTTACCAGGCGCTGGTGCTGGCGCTGCGCGACCGCCTGATGCAGCGCTGGAAGCGCACCCGCTACGCCTACGAAGAGGCCGGCGCCAAGCATGCCTACTATCTCTCGCTCGAATTCCTGATGGGACGCACGCTGGGCAACTCGTTGCTGAACCTCGGCCTCGGCACCACGGTCGAAACCGTACTGCGCCAACTGGGCCTCGATATCGAGGAACTGATCGACAACGAAAACGATGCCGGTCTCGGCAACGGCGGCCTCGGCCGGCTGGCGGCCTGTTTTCTCGATAGCTGCGCCACGCTGCAACTGCCGGTGATGGGTTACGGCATCCGCTACGAGTACGGCATGTTTCGCCAGCACATCGAAAATTGCCACCAGGTAGAAGAGCCGGATCATTGGTTGCGCGAAGGCAACCCCTGGGAACTGGAGCGACCCGAACTCACGCGCCGCATCCGCTATGGCGGCCACACCGAATACTATCGGGATGCCGATGGTCGCCAGCATGCGCAATGGCTCGGCAGCCATGACGTGCTGGCCGTGCCCTTCGACACCCCCATCCCCGGCTATCACAACGACACGGTCAACATCCTGCGGCTGTGGAAGGCGGCGGCCACCGACGAGTTCGACCTCGGCGAATTCAACGCCGGCTCCTACACCGAGTCGGTGGCGGCCAAGAACGCCGCCGAGAACATCACCATGGTGCTCTACCCCAACGACTCCAGCGAGAACGGCAAGGAACTGCGCCTCAAACAGCAATATTTCCTCGCCTCGGCCAGCCTGCAAGATGTGCTTGAGTGCTGGGCCATCCACCACGGCAACGACTTCAGCCGCTTCGCCGAGTTGAATTGCTTCCAGCTTAACGACACCCACCCCAGCTGCGCCGTGCCGGAACTGATGCGGCTGCTGATCGACGATCACATGCTCGAATGGGAAGACGCGTGGGCCATCGTCACTAAAACCATGGCCTACACCAATCACACCTTGCTGCCGGAGGCGCTGGAAAAATGGTCGGTGCGCCTCTTCGGCCAGTTGCTGCCGCGCCTGCTGGACATCATCTACGGCATCAACGCCCGCTTCCTCAAGGAAGTGGCGCGGCGCTGGCCGGGCGACAATGAGCGGCTGATGCGCATGTCGTTGATCGAGGAAGGCAACGAACCGCAGGTGCGCATGGCCTACCTTGCCATCGTTGGCAGTTTCTCCGTCAATGGCGTGGCCCAACTGCATTCCGACCTGCTGCAACATGGGCTGTTCCACGATTTTTACGAACTGTGGCCGCACAAGTTCAACAACAAGACCAACGGCGTGACGCAACGGCGCTGGCTGGCCTCCGCCAACCCGGCGCTGGCCCAACTGATCACCGACACCATCGGCGACCGCTGGATTACCAAGCTCGACGACCTGCGCGGTCTCGCCAGCCATGCCGACGATGCCGCTTTCCGCGACCGCTGGCATGCGGTCAAGCGCGCCAACAAGGTGAAGCTGGCGGAACTGGTCAAGCGCGACTGCAATGTGGCCTTCGATCCCGATGCGATGTTCGATGTGCAGGTCAAGCGCATCCACGAATACAAGCGGCAACTGCTCAACGTGCTCCACGTCATCCACCTGTATGCTCGCCTCAAGGCTGGCCACGCGGGTGAATGGACGCCGCGCTGCGTGCTGATCGGCGGCAAGGCGGCGCCCGGCTATTTCATCGCCAAGCGCATCATCACCCTGACCTGTAAGGTGGCGGAGGTGGTCAATGACGATGCGGATGTGAATAACTGGCTCAAACTGGCCTTCCTGCCCAACTACCGGGTCTCCGCGATGGAAACCATCGCACCCGGCAGCGACCTTTCCGAACAGATTTCCACCGCCGGCAAAGAGGCTTCGGGCACCGGCAACATGAAGTTCATGATGAACGGCGCGATAACCATCGGCACCCTCGATGGCGCCAACATCGAGATTCGCGAAGAGGTCGGCGACGACAACTTCTTCCTCTTCGGCCTCACCGCCAGTCAGGTTGAGGCGACCCGTGGCAACTACGACCCCAACGGCATCATCGCCGCCGACCCCGATCTTCGGCGGGTAATGGAGTTGCTCGAATCCGGCCACTTCAACCATCTGGAACCCGGTCTGTTCGATCCCCTCATCGCCGCCATTCGCAACCCGCACGACCCCTGGCTGGTCGCGGCGGACTTCCGTTCCTTCATCAATGCCCAGGAACGCGCGGCAACGGCCTACCGCGACCGCGAGCGGTGGACCCGCATGAGCATTCTCAACACCGCCACCAGCGGCAAGTTTTCGACCGATCGCACGATGGAGGAATACAACGCGGAGATTTGGAAGCTGACACCCGTGGCGCCGAAGGCGTAGCGGCTGCGCGGACCATGTCCGACCTGCTGCGCGGTCTCAACCCGGAACAGCTCGCCGCCGTCACCCTGCCGCCGCAACACGCGTTGATCCTGGCCGGCGCCGGTTCGGGCAAGACGCGGGTGCTGACCACGCGCATCGCCTGGCTGCTGTCCACCGGCCAGGCCAGCCAGCAGAGCGTGCTGGCGGTCACCTTCACCAACAAGGCGGCGAAGGAGATGCTGGCGCGCTTGGCGGGCATGCTGCCGATCTACGTCAAAAGCATGTGGATCGGCACCTTTCACGGCCTCTGCAACCGCCTGCTGCGCGCCCATCACCGCGACGCCGCGCTGCCGCAACTGTTCCAGATTCTCGACTCGGCCGACCAGCTCTCGGCCATCAAGCGACTGCTGAAATCGCTCAACATCGACGACGAGAAGTTCCCGCCGCGCGAATTGCAGCACTTCATCAACGGTCAGAAGGAAGCCGGCCTGCGCGCCAACGCCGTCGAGGCCTCATTTGGACACATGGACGATTACAGCCGCAAACGGATCGAGCTGTACGAGTCCTACGACGCGCAGTGCCAGAAGGAAGGCGTGGTCGATTTCGCCGAACTGCTGCTGCGCTCCTACGAATTGCTCGCACGCAACGAACCGCTACGCCGCCACTATCAGGAACGCTTCCGCCACATCCTCGTGGACGAGTTCCAGGACACCAACGTCCTCCAGTACAAATGGCTGAAGCTGCTGGCCGGCCAGGGTCGGGAAAATGGCGCGGCGATGTTCGCCGTGGGCGACGACGACCAGTCTATCTATGCGTTCAGGGGCGCCGACGTCGGCAACATGCGTGATTTCGAACGCGAGTTTGCCGTGAAAAACGTCATCCGTCTCGAACAGAACTACCGCTCGCACGGCAACATCCTCGACGCCGCCAATGCCATCATCAAGAACAACGCCAAGCGGCTCGGCAAGAACCTGTGGACGGAGGCCGGCAGCGGCGAGCCGATCCGCGTCTACGAAGCCTATTCCGACCTCGACGAAGCGCGCTGGACCGTCGATGAAATCAAGGCACTGGCGCGCGACGGCCATGCCCGTGCCGAGATGGCGCTGCTCTACCGCAGCAACGCGCAGTCGCGGGTGCTGGAACATGCGCTGTTCTCGGCGGGACTGCCTTATCGCGTCTATGGTGGCTTGCGCTTCTTCGAGCGGCAGGAAATCAAGCATGCGCTGGCCTATCTGCGACTGATCGCCAATAGCGACGACGACACCGCCTTCGCCCGCGTGGTGAATTTCCCCACGCGCGGCATCGGCGCCCGCAGCCTCGAAATTTTGCAGGACAGCGCAAAGGCCGCGGGCAGCAGCCTGTTCGCCGCCATCCCGCAGGTGGCAGGCAAGGGCGGCGCATCGCTGGCGAAGTTCGCCCAACTGATCGCCACATTGCGCGAAGCGGCCCAGCTGCCGCTGCCCGAACTGATCGAGCACGTCGTCGAAATTTCCGGCCTGCGCGCCCATTACCAGAACGAGAAGGAGGGCCAGGACCGGCTCGAGAACCTCGACGAACTCATCAATGCCGGCGTCAACTTCATCGCCGAGGAGGGTGAGGTAATCGAGGGCGAAGGGCAAACGGGCGAACCGACAGGAGAACTGAGCGCCGGTCTCGCCGCCTTCCTGGCCCATGCCGCGCTCGAAGCCGGCGAGCACCAGGCCGGCGAGGGCGATGACGCCCTGCAACTGATGACCGTCCATTCGGCCAAGGGTCTCGAATTCAACATCGTCTTCATCGGCGGGCTGGAAGAAGGCTTGTTCCCGCACGAAAACGCGATGCTCGAAGCCGACGGGCTGGAAGAAGAGCGGCGGCTGATGTATGTTGCCGTCACCCGGGCGCGCCAGCGTTTGTACATCTCGCACGCGCAGACGCGCATGCTGCACGGGCAGACGCGTTACAACCTGCCGTCGCGCTTCCTCGACGAGATTCCCGAAAACCTGATCAAGTGGCTGACGCCGAAGGCGGGGCGCGACGGTTTCTCCACGTCGCCACCCGCTTCTTCGTCCTTTACGACCCCGCCGCGCCGCAGCGAAGCCGGTGGTAGCGGCCTGCGCATCGGTCAGAACGTGGCGCACGCGAAATTCGGCGCCGGCGTCATCGTTAATGCCGAAGGCGCGGGGCAGGATGCGCGAGTGCAGGTCAATTTCGGCGCG
>JAIFMO010000056.1 GCA_020048435.1 Sulfuritalea sp. | reverse complement strand
CGGAACAATATATTCCCTGTCGTAATCGATCAATATGGCCGTTGTGAACGCAACGACAAATGGGATATTGCACCAAAGCACCCCTTTCACCGGTAACCGCTATCGGTGGCTGGTGGTCGCTGTCTATTCGCTGGTTGCTACGGTGACGGTGGGTGTCGCCTGGCTGCAAATGGTTCAGATCGACCAGAACATGGCGAATATCGCGCGCGAGCGGGGTGCGGTGCTGTTCAGTCTGATCGGGTTGACGCGCGATTGGAATGCGGGACATGGCGGCGTTTATGTACCGATCACCGATGCCACCCCGCCGAACCCCTATCTGAAAGAGCCGAAACGCGACGTCGTCACCACCGACGGCGTCCGGCTGACCAAGATCAATCCGGCGTTCATGACGCGGCAGATTGCCGAAATCGCCGAAAAGAATGATGGCGTGCGTATACACATCACCAGCCTGAAGCCGATTCGTCCGGCCAATCAGGCCGACGCATGGGAGGCCGAGTCGCTCCAGCAGTTCGAGCGGGGAGTGAAGGACCGGATCGGTTTCTTCGGTGATATTCCCCGGCCGGAACATCGTTACATGGCGCCACTATTGGTGAAACAACCCTGCATGAAGTGCCACGCGGGGCAGGGCTACGAGGTGGGACAAATTCGCGGGGGCATTTCCATCACCATGCCGGCCGGCAACCTGTTGGCCATGGCGAGGCAGCAGCGCATGTGGACGCTATGGGCGGCTTTCGCCACTTTTCTGGCGGTGGCCTTGCTGTCGCACCTGGCGCTAAAGCACGCCCGCCGTTACTACCTGGGCATGACTGAACTGGCAATGAAGCAGGACGGCATCATCGCCGACCGCACCCGAGAACTGGAAGAGCGCGCCGTCGAACTTGAACGCGAAGTCGATGAGCGTGCCCGCAGCGAGCGCAAGGTAACGGAGAGCGAGGCGCGTTACCGCGCGGTGATCGACAGCAGCCAGGATGGCGTGGTGGTGCTGGACGGGGGCAGCATCATCCTGGCCAACGAACGTATTGCCGATCTGCTGGATATTCATGTCGAGGACGTGCTGGGTCATCCGTTCATCGACTTCGTTGCCGAAGCCGACCGCGCCTGGGTGGCCGAGCGCCATCAGCGGCGCCTGCGCGGCGAGGTGGTGCCCAACAGCGTGCGCTTGCGGCTCAAGCACAGCAATTCCCGGCAGACACGCATTGCCGACGTGCTGATCAAGCCACTGGAGGAACAGCAGGTCAAACTTGGGCAATTTGGCCAATTGGGCCAGTGGGTGGTGACGATCAAGGATGTGACGCAACAACTGCGTCACGAGCGCGAGTTGCAGATCGCCGCCGCGGTTTTCGAGCATGCGACCGAGGGCGTCATGGTGACGGATCGCGATAACCATATCCTGCGCGTCAATCCGGCGTTCACCTCGATTACCGGCTACACGCCGGGCGAGGTGATCGGCCAGACCCCGTCCACTCTCAAATCGGGACACCACGACGCGGCTTTCTACGCGGAGATGTGGCGCATTCTCGACGAGCGCGGCCACTGGGAAGGCGAGATCTGGAATCGCCACAAGAGCGGCAGCATTTACGTCGAGTGGCTGGCGATCAGCACCGTGCCGGACGATGCCGACGATGCCGGCAAATATGTGGCGACATTCATCGACATCACCAAGCGCAAGCAGGCCGAGGAGTTACTGCGGCACAAGGCGCACCACGACCCGCTGACCGATCTGCCCAACCGCACCCTGTTCGACGACCGGGTTGCCGGGGCGCTGGCGGCGGCGCAACGCTATTCGCGCGAGTTCGCGTTGCTGGCCATCGATCTCGATCACTTCAAGGAGGTGAACGACACGCTGGGCCACAACGCCGGCGATGAACTGCTGATCGAGGCGGCGCATCGGCTGATATCCTGCGTGCGCGCTGTCGATACCGTGGCCCGGCTGGGCGGCGACGAGTTTTCGATCCTGCTCAGCGAGGTAGGCGACGTGGCCGAGGCGGAACAGGTGGCGCGCCGTGCGCTCGAACTGCTCGACGCATCTTTCCGCCTGAAGGCGGGCGAGGTGAAGATCACCGGCAGTATCGGCATCGCCCTTTATCCTCGCGATGCCGGTAACGCGGCCGATTTGAAGCGCAATGCCGACCGCGCGCTTTACGCCGTCAAGGCGAGCGGACGCAACGGCTTCCGCTTCTATTCGTCCGGACTGTAGCGGCCGCGGTCTTCAATATTTGCCAGGTCTGCTGGCGTGTTGATGTTGGCAAAGGTGGCGGCGTTGGCAAAGCTGACTTCGCCGGCATCCATTTGCGCCAGCCACTGTCGCACCTTGCGGCCGCCTGTTGCCAGGTAGCGTTCCAGCGCATCGGCCAGGCTGATATGGCAGAGCATGAAGCCCGGCTCAATGCCCCGCGGCGAGACCGCTACAAAAAGTCGGCACTGGCGGTACGGCAAGTACGGCGCCGCCAGCCGGGCAACGAGGTCATCGGGCAGAAAAGGGGCGTCGCAAGGAGCGGTGACCAGCCAGGGCGTGCCTGCCATCCGCAGCCCGGCGTGCAAACCGGCCAGTGGGCCGGGAAAGTCGGCGAGAAGGTCGGCCACCACGGGCAGGCCCAGCGCTGCGTATTCGGGGCGGTTAGCGCTGATCAGTAGTGCGCCGACCTGCGGCGCCAAGCGCTGTTTCACCCGTTCGGCCAGACTGATGCCGTCAAGCAGCAGCAAGCCCTTGGCGACGCCGCCCATGCGCTCGGCACGGCCACCGGCGAGGATCAGGCCCGTGATGTCGGTTGGGGGGATGGTTGTGTCGATGTTCATCCGCATCAGCCGCCGATGTAGGACATTTCGATCTTCCGGCGGGCGGTCGTCGCCGCTTGCCGAATCTCGGAGTAGCGGTCGTCACGCGCTTGCCAGAGCGCGCCGATGAATGCGGCGATCTCCGCATCGTTGCGACCGGAACGCATCAGTTCGCGCAGGTCGTGCCCCTGGTTGGCGAACAGACAGGTGTAGAGCTTGCCTTCGGTCGAAAGCCGGATGCGGGTGCAGTCGTGGCAAAAGGTCTGCGTTACCGACGAAATCACGCCGATTTCTCCTGCGCCGTCGGCGTAGCGCCAGCGTTCCGCCACTTCGCCCGGATAGTTGGCGGCGATGGCTTCAAGCGGAAAGCGCTGGGCGATGCGCGCCACCACATCCGCCGAGGGCAGCACCTCGTCCATGCGCCAGTCGTTGCTGCTGCCAACGTCCATATATTCGATGAAGCGCAGGATGTGGCCGCTACCGCGAAAATGCTCGGCCAGCGACAGGATCTGGTCGTCGTTCGCGCCGCGCTTGACCACCATGTTGATCTTGAGCGGGGTCAGTCCGGCGGCAGCGGCGGCATCGATTCCCTCGAATACTTGCGCCACGGGAAAGTCGACATCGTTCATGCGGCGAAATACCGCGTCGTCGAAGGCGTCGAGACTCACGGTAACGCGGGCGAGACCGGCTTTTTTCAGCGCTTCGGCCATTTGCGGCAGCAGCGAACCGTTGGTGGTCAGCGTCAGTTCGATGTCGGGAATCGCCGCGAGTTGTCCGATCAGTTCATCGACATGGCGCCGCAGCAGCGGTTCGCCGCCCGTAAGGCGAATTTTCTCGACACCGAGCCGGGCGAAAATGCGGGCAATGCGCACGATTTCCTCGAATGACAACAGCTCGCCACGCGACAGGTACGGGTAGTCGCGGCCGAACACCGTCTTGGGCATGCAATAAACGCAGCGAAAATTGCAGCGGTCGGTGACGGAGATGCGCAAGTCGCGGCAAGGGATCGGCACTGGACATGCGGTAATTATAGGGAGCCGATTGGCCGATTCCTTGAGCCGCCTCAAGCGGTCATCGCCATCCATCAGCATCCCGCGGCCGCCATCGCCGCTCAATGTGTGATCAAATACGCCGACAACATTCGGGAGCCCGATCATGAGCCACAAGCATGGCAACCTGTTGCGGTCTATTTTTCATGATCCGATCAGCGCCAACGTTCATTGGCGCGAGGTCGAGTCGCTGCTGCATCATCTTGGCGCGACTGTTGAGTCGGGGCATGGCGCGCGTTTCCGCGTGGTGTTGAATCGCGTTGA
Organism: Sulfuritalea sp.; assembly: GCA_020048435.1. Taxonomy (GTDB): domain Bacteria; phylum Pseudomonadota; class Gammaproteobacteria; order Burkholderiales; family Rhodocyclaceae; genus Sulfurisoma. Next base: position 1,556 of record JAIFMO010000056.1, on the reverse strand, counting down.
AGATTATTTGCATCATCCGCACAACAGCAATGTCTGCTCGAAGCAGGAAATCAAGCACCTGCGCGAGTTTCTCGCCCACGCCGGCGTCACTCCGTCCGCCTACGAGGCGGATGGAAAAAAGGAGTAATACCGATGAAACGCTTGTTCTTCCCCTTGTTGATCCTGCTCGCCAGCCTGCTGTCGGCCGGTTGCGCCACCACCAGCGTCGGCTCGACGCCGAAAGAAAAGCGGCTGGCGATCGTTGCCATGCGCGACGACACGCTGACGGAGCTTTATCGTTTGCATCCTGAAGCGAAGGAAAAGATTGCCAAGGCGCCGGGCTATGCGGTGTTCAGTAACGCCAACGTCAATCTGGTGCTGGCGAGCTTCAGCGGTGGCTATGGCGTGGTGACCAACAATGCCAGCGGTGCCAATACCTACATGAAGATGGGCGAGGCCGGCGTTGGCTTCGGCCTTGGTATCAAGGACTTCCGCGCGGTTTTCATCTTTCGCGACCGGCCGACGCTTGACCGCTTCGTCAATAGTGGCTGGGCCTTCGGTGCGCATGCCGACGCGGCAGCCAAGGCCAGCGACAAGGGCGGCGCACTCAGTGGCGAGGTTCTGCTCGACGGTATTACCATCTACCAGTTGACCCAGAGCGGGCTGGCGCTACAGGCAACCCTCAAGGGCACCAAGTACTGGAAGGACGACGAGTTGAATTGAAACGGGTGTTTGTATCGGGATGTAACGGCATGGAACAAAGCGAGGTCGTGTAGCGTCTCAGTTAACGAGTCCGTGATGGGGCTCATCTCATAGTTCCTCCCTATGTTGGCCCCGCCTGGTTTCCCCGCCCGGCGGGGCATTTTTTTGTGAGGGACGCGTTGAAAAAGTCGGCGCTAGCGGTACGGCAGCCCTATACAAAGCCCGTCGGCTTGAGCTTGGTCGAGATGGGGTGGCCTTTGCGTGCTCTCGCGCCACGGTAGCCGTCGAGTTCCTTGCCGGCGACACGCCATTCGCTGGCCTTGCCGCCACGGCCGGGGCCACTCACGGTGAAGGCCTTGCCGTCGCCAACGGCCACCGCCACCATTTCGTCCTTCGGACCGATGTCCTGCACGATCAGGCCGCGTCCCCTGGCCATGGTCTTGAGTTCGCTCAGCGGGAAAACCAGCAGGCGACCGGCTTGCGAAATCGCTGCTGCCGTATCGCTAGCGCCGACTTTTTGGGGAATCAGCGGCTTTTCGCCTTTGGCGAGCGTCATGAATGACTTGCCGGCGCGATTGCGCGAAACGAGATCGGCGGCTTGAGCGATGAAACCGTAGCCACCCGAATTGGCAAAGAGATAGAGCGAAGTGGGGGCGTCGGTCAGTGCATGGGCCAGCTTGGCGCCATCCTGCAATTCGATCATGGTGGCCAGCGGGGCGCCGTCGCCGCGGCCACCCGGCAGGTCGGCCACGCGCACGCTGTAGGCGCGGCCGACGCTGTCGATCATCACCAACGGCCAGATGGTGCGCGATTCCATTACCAGCCAGGGGAAGTCGCCGGTCTTGTAGGCGATGGCGGTAGGGTCGAGACCATGA
>JAIFMO010000106.1 GCA_020048435.1 Sulfuritalea sp. | reverse complement strand
GTGATGCGAATCTGGCTCGAAAGGAGAGCCAAACGATGAAGCAACCGAACATTCAAGCCGTGGTGGCGATGCCTGGATATCGGGCAGCGGTGACGTGGACTAACGGCAAGCGAGACGAAATCCCCCTGAACGACATGATTTTTGAATATGCCGCGCTCAGGCCGCTCGACGATCCGGCGGTTTTCTCTGGCGCGGTCGTCGGCGAGGATGGGTGGTCGTTACGCTGGCCCGGTGGAGAGGAAATTGGCGCGGATACCCTTTGGCGTCTGGCTCGCGAACAAGCGGGAGATGCGACACCAGTCGCGGAATTTTCCGCTTGGCGGTCACGCAATCGGCTTTCTTTATCCGAAGCCGCCAACGCCCTGGGTATCACGCGGCGCATGGTGGCGTATTACGAAGCCGGACGCTACCAAATTCCGCGCATGGTGGGCCTGGCCTGCAAGGGCTGGGAAACCGACCGAAATGTTCGCGCCTGATTTCGTGACAGTTCCACCATGAACGCGCCCCTGAAAATTCTCGTCGTCGAAGACAACCCCGATCTTGCCGCCAACCTGGTCGACTATCTGTCGGCGCGCGGTCATCTGGTCGATGCCGCCGGCGACGGGCTGACCGGCCTGCATCTGGCCAGTTCGCAGGATTTCGACGTAATCCTGCTCGATTTGATCCTGCCTGGCATGGATGGCATCACACTCTGCCGCCGGCTGCGCGAGGGCGCGGGCAAGGCCACGCCCATCCTCATGCTGACGGCGCGCGATACCCTCGACGACAAGATCGCAGGTCTTGAAGCGGGCGCCGACGACTATCTGGTGAAACCTTTTGCGCTGCGCGAAGTTGTTGCGCGCATTCAGGCTTTGGCCCGCCGCGCCCATGCCACGATGGTAGCGGGGGAGTTGCGGGTGGCCGACCTCAGCTTCGATACCGCCACCTTTCGCGTCAGCCGTGGCGGCCACGCCATTGCCCTGCCACCCATCCCGCTACGCATGCTCGAAGCGCTGATGCGCGCATCGCCCCGGGTGCTGAACCGTACCGAGATGGAACAGGCCGTCTGGGGTGACGCCCCGCCCGATTCCGACGCCCTCCGCACCCATCTGCACCTGCTGCGCGCCGCCGTCGACAAGCCGTTCGAGCAACCCTTGCTGCGCACGCTGCGCGGCATTGGCTGGCAGATCGCCGCGCCCGACACCGCGTCCAATGCGGCATCGGACGCCGCATTGGACACGATTACCAGCGCAGCCGCCGACTTGCCCGCCGATGCGTCGTCGGCATAGCCTCAGGGTTCGCGTCGCCCTCGCCTTTGCCGGCCTGGGGGCGGCGTTGAGCCTCTTGATCACCATCGGCATCTGGTTCGCCGCCCACGATGTCTCGCGGCGGTTGATGGATCAGACGCTCAAGGCCGAACTGGAGGATTACATGGCCCGCCGGGCGCGTAATCCCCATTCGCTGCCGCCGGACACGGCCAGCTTGCGCGGCTATCTCGACAAGGCTGGCGCGGCGGATGACGACTTGCCGCCAGTCGTGCGGGCACTGCCACCGGGGCCGGGCCAACATGAAATCGTGCTGGCGAACATTCCCTACCGCGTTGCCATTGCCGAGCGCGATGGCGACCGTTACATCATCCTGTTCAATGAAGAACGACAAAAGCGGCGCGAACAGCGCTTTCTGGGCTATCTGGTCGCCGGCGCTGCGTTGATGACCCTGTTCGCTGCATTCGGCGGATTCTGGCTGGCCGGACGGGTGATCGCTCCGGTAAGCGAACTGGCGCGCGCCGTTGGCCAGGCTGATCCGGCAACGCCGCCGCGGTTGTCGCATGACAATGCGCCCGCCGACGAGATCGATGAACTGGCCCGCGCCTTCGACCGCATGCCAGCCATGAACTGCGCACGCCGCTGGCGGTGATTCGCGGCGCCGCCGAGGTGCTGGCCGACGACCCGCACTTGAGCGCGGCCCAGCGCGAGCGCGTCGCCCGCATCGAACGGGCGACGGCGGCGATGGCGGAACTGATCGCCGCCCTGTTGCTGCTGGCGCGCGAAGACGCCGCCAGCATCAAGGAAAGCTGCGATGCCCGCACTATTGCCGTCGAGTGCGTCGAACGCTATCGCCCCTTGGCGACGTCGCGCGGCACCACGCTCGCTCTCGATGGCACGGACGCGGTTGCACTGTGGGCGCCGCCCGCCCTCTTTGCCATCGTCGTCGCCAACCTGGTGCACAACGCCGTGGCGCATACCCGCGATGGCCATATCACCGTCGCCCTCGACCCACACACGCTGACCGTACGCGACAGCGGCAGCGGGATCCAGGACGAAGCGCTCGCCCGCGTCTTCGAGCGCCATTATCGCGGCCCGGACAGCGAGGGCGCCGGCATCGGCCTTTTCCTGGTCAAGCGCATCTGCGACCGCCTCGGCTGGCGAATCTCGCTGCAAAGCGACCCCTTGGCGGGCACCACGGCCACGCTGCTGTTTTAGTCGGCGATTGCCGCGGCCGCACCGATGGTTTCGTTATCGCGATTTGCCCGGGAACCGAATTGAATTGCCATATCAATCAAGTGGTAATCGAGGCATAATTGCGTTCTAAAATAGCCCAGCCGCCACCCGCGCGACCAACATAAATCCATGCTAAAGCGCCTGTTGAACAGTCTGTTGAGCGATAGCGACATGACGGAAAACCACGTCAGCTCGCTATTCGACCGCGCCAAGCTAAAAATGCTTTTCGAGTATTTTCCGATCGGCTACAAACCGCACTACACCCCGGAGTTTCAGCGCAGCATCGTTTTTAGAACCATCATCCTTGGCTACCGCGTCAACGACCACTATCTGTATTCGCGCGACACCGTGCTAATGGACGAGGAGGAGCAGCCAAGCGGATTTCGTATCGCACCGGAACGAGTGCTCGCCTTGTCGAAACTGAAGAAGTTTCAGATCGTGCTGCCAGACACCAGCGAGATGGAGAAGAAACTCGACTACTTCACCCGCGCCGAGTTGGGCCGCACTGGCCAGTTTGGCCAGGGCAACACCATCACCCTCATCGGTGAATCGGCCGAGCGCGGCGTGCCAACGGTCGACACCCTGGTTGACCGTCGGCAGGTTCTTTCCGATGGCCCTTACGCCAACAGTTCAACGATTCTGCTGACGCCGGACTTCACCACCCTTGCCATCACCGACAAGCGCCGCAAGCAGCGCGTCGACGCCGGTATTCCCGCCCGGCTGTATTTCGACGATGAAGCACCGCTCGCCGAGTGCATCCTCGGCGATTTCTCCGAACTGTCGTTGCGGGTCAACATCGCCGCGCCCGGACAGATCATGCCGCCCGTCACCGTGATCGATACCGTGATCGTCGATTTCGATTTTGGCGACATCACCAGCACCTACCGCGTGCGCGGCAAAGTCTTCCGTCGCACCGATGAATTCTGCGTGGTCAAACTTGAACAAATTTTCCGCGATGACGCGTTCGAACGTATCCGCATGATGGACGTCATGGAAATCAAGACGAGTCTGCTGAACCGTAAAGCCTGAATTGCAGCCTGCCTGACGCCATGCAACTCGCGGCACATCGGAGGCCACGGGCCGCCACACCTTAACGCTGCCTTCACGCGCCATTCATTAGCATTGCACGTTGCGTCCGGCATCCGGCCGGATTCGGGACAACACCCGGCCAAAAATCACTATCTGCTAATATTCATGGCTAACACTCGCCCGCTTCCCATCGACTCAGCATCGACACCACCACCGATGAAACCCGCCGCCGGCCCGCTGGGCAAAATATTTCCTTTCCTGCTTTGGTGGCATCTGGTCAATCGCCGCACGATGCGCGACGATCTGCTCGCCGGCTTCACCGGCGCCCTCATCGTGCTGCCGCAGGGCGTGGCCTTCGCCACGATTGCCGGCCTGCCACCCGAATATGGCCTCTACGCGGCGATGATGCCCGCCATCATCGGCGCCCTGTTCGGCTCGTCCTGGCATCTCGTCTCGGGGCCAACCACGGCTATTTCCATCGCCGTATTTGCCTCCTTGTCCCATCAGGCTGAAGCGGGTTCCGCCCAATACATCAACCTGGTACTGACACTCACCTTCCTGGTCGGCGTCTTCCAGTTGATCTTGGGACTTGCGCGCATGGGGGCGCTGGTGAACTTCATCTCGCACACCGTGGTGATCGGCTTCACCGCCGGCGCGGCCATCCTCATCGCCGCCAGTCAGGTGCGCAATTTCTTTGGCATCAATATTCCGCGCGGCACGCCGTTCTACGAGATCGTCCATCAGTTGTTCGTCCAGCTTGGCGATATCAACCCCTGGGTGTTCGCGGTTGGCGCCGTCACGCTCGCCACGGGCATTATCACCAAGCGCCACGTCAAGAAAGTTCCCTACATGATCGCCGCGATGATCGTCGGCAGCATCGTCGCGGAAATCCTCAACCTGTGGCTGGGGCAGGCCAATACCGGCATCAAGACCGTCGGCGCCTTGCCGGCCGGCTTGCCGCCACTGTCCACCCCCGACTTCTCGCTTGAAACGCTGCGCCATACCGTCGGCCCGGCGCTGGTCATCACCATGCTGGCGCTGACCGAGGCGGTGTCGATCGCCCGAGCCATTTCGGTGCGATCCGAACAGCGCATCGACGGCAACCAGGAATTCATCGGCCAGGGCTTGTCCAACATCGTCGGCGCGTTCTTCTCGGCCTATGCCTCGTCCGGTTCCTTCAACCGCAGCGGCGTGAACTACGAAGCCGGCGCGCGCACCCCGCTGGCCTCGGTGTTCGCCTCGGTGTTCCTGCTGCTGGTGCTGCTGATCGTGGCGCCGCTCGCCGCCTATCTGCCCAATGCGGCGATGGCCGGCATCCTCTTCCTGGTCGCCTGGGGCCTGATCGACTTTCATCACATCACCCACATCTGGCACACCAGCAAGACCGAGTCGCTGATTCTTGCCGCGACGCTGATCGGCACCCTGTTCAACCTCGAAATGGGCATTTTCCTCGGCGTGTTCCTGTCGCTGGTGATGTACCTCTATCGTTCATCGAAGCCGGAGATCGTTCCCGTGGTGCCCGCGCAGGAAGAAGGTGCTTACCACTTCGTCCGTGCCCAGGGCCGGCCGGAGTGCCCGCAGCTGCGCATCGTCCGCATCAACGGCTCGGTCTATTTTGGCGCGGCCAGTTTCGTCCAGCAGACGCTCCAGCAGATCGACGAGGATAACCCGCAGCAGAAATCGGTGCTGATCGCGGCGGCCAGCCTCACCACCATCGACATCGCCGGCGCCGAAGTGCTGGCGCAGGAAGCGCGGCGCCGGCGCCGCATGGGCGGCGGCCTCTATTTCTACCGGCTCAACCATTCCAGCTATGACCTCCTGCGCCAGGGTGACTACGTCAAGGACATCGGCGAGGGCGCCTTTTTCCCGGTGATGACCGATGTCACCAGGGCGCTCTACTGGACGCTCGACCCCGATATCTGCCGCACCTGCAAGACGCGCATATTCAAGGAGTGCAACAGCGGCGTCCTGCCCGACGGGTTTCGCCGCCAGCGCCTGATGCTCGCTACCGATGGCAGCGAATTCAGCCATGCCCCGCAGGAAATCGCCATCGCACTGGCGAAGAGCTTTGGCGTCACTCTTGACATCATGACCACGGTGGAATTGCCGGAGGACGATGAAATGGCCCGGGCCCGGCTGGCGGTTGTCCGAGATGCCGCGCTGGTGGTTGGCGTCCCCACCGAAGAGGTCGTGCGTCACGGCAAGCAGGCGCTCAAGGAAGTGGTCGCGGCCACGGCCGCGAGCGACACCAACATCCTGATCATCGGCCGCCGACCGCCACGCGGCGACATCAAGGAACGTTTGCTCGGCGACGTCGCCGCCCAGATCATCGCCCAGGCCTCCTGCCATGTGCTGATCGCCGGCTGGCAGTCAAAGCCCTGGCGACAGCGCATTCTCGTGGTCGGCGACTGCATGGCCGGCAACGACCGTGTGATGGAAATCGCGACCCAGATCGCCAAAACCTCGCGCACGCCCGTCACGCTGCTGGCCACCGCGACATCCGGCAGGAACCGCGACAAGGATGGCGGGGAAATCACACTGAAGGCGGAGCAGATGAAACTCGACGGCATCGAGTGCGACAGCCGCATCGCCGAAGGCGCGCCGGATCAGGTCATCATGGGCGTGGCGCGGGAACTTGGCGTCGACCTGGTCATTATTGCCAAGCATCTGCTATCGGGCGGTGGCATGCGTGATCGTCTGATCGCCAGCCTGGGTTGCCCGGTGCTGCTGGTGCATTCCGGCAGTGCCGCCCCCAGAATCGACAGCGCCGTGGCCAAGCAGGCCTGATGGAAGCCGTCAGCTTCGGCGAGGAAAAACCTCTGGCGCCAGGGCATGCTGAATCCGCTTGGTCCAAGAATCGTCGGGCCGATCTTGCTTATCCGGGGGAATATTGACAGCCCCACTTCGACCGGACAGGATGAAATCACCGGCAATCTTTTTTCTTGCCTGCCTGCTGGGTATGGGCGGTTGTTCGTTGACACCGCGAAATGATGATCCCTTGCCACCGGTACCGAGTATCGAGGCTGACCGAACGAACATTAACAAGACCAAGGACAATTTACGCGATCCGGCACAACACGTTCCGGCTCGCAAACGCAGCGCTGTCGGCCGCAGTGCTGGTGTTTCCCCGACCAAAAACTCACATCGCGCCAGTCCTCCAATCCACCCCGCGCCTGACACGGTAATCAAACTCGAGTCGCGGGCCGGGAAAATCTCCCCCGAAATGGAACAGCGACTGACGATGATCGCCAATGAAGCCAAGACGGACGGGCGGATCATGATTCGACTGGAGAGCTATGCCTCCAACGGGGGAAGTTCCGCCTTGAATCTGGGACTAAGCGAACAGACCTTGCAAATGGTCAGGGGGCGCCTGGTGGAGTTGGGTATTGCGCCGAGGCGACTTATTCTTGCAAGCTTTGGCGACGAACATCGCACGGAAGGTGACCGGCATCGGCAGTGGGTTGAAATCTATCTGATCCGGCCCGGCCAATAGCACCGGGAATTCCCACCACCGATGCGATTGCCATGGCCCGTATCGGAGCAGTCACGCGATTCTGCAATAATTCGGTAACGCCTCAACCACAGGATTGCCGCTCATGGGATATCGCCTCTCCAAAATCTACACCCGCACCGGCGACGCCGGCACCACCGGCCTTGGTGATGGCTCGCGCGTCGGCAAGGATGCGCCCCGCATCGCCGCGCTCGGTGACGTCGATGAACTCAACTCGGCCATCGGTCTGCTGTTATGCGAGGATCTGCCCGACGACGTGCGCGAGACGCTGATCGGCATCCAGCACGACCTCTTCGACCTTGGCGGCGAGATGTCGATTCCCGGCGCCAAACTGCTGGCCGAAACCCAGCCGGGGCGACTGGAGCAGATTCTCGACGACTGGAACAGCCAGTTGGCGCCGCTGAAAGAATTCATCCTGCCGGGCGGCGCCCGCGCGGCGGCGCTGACGCACCTCGCCCGCACCGTCTGCCGCCGCGCCGAACGCAGCGTGGTGGCGTTGGCGCACAACGAAGCGGTCTCCGATGCCAGCCGCCAGTATCTCAACCGTCTTTCCGACCTGTTATTCGTGCTGGCGCGCCATTTGAACCGCGTTGCCAGCCGCAACGACGTGCCGTGGCAACGGGGCAAGAATTCATAGCAAAGCATACGGCACAAAAAGTCGGCGCTAGCGGTACGGCAGGTTCATCGACTTGCGTGCCCCGGCATCGGCCTCAACTGGACAATTGAGCCGATTGGGTCAATTGGATTGCCCTTATTATCGGTTATCATTACTTTTCGAAAAACGAATGTCGGTCGCAACACTTTGCCGGGCGAAGACATAAATGCCATCGGAAACCATACAGCACGCCATAGGTTTGCATTTTCACCAACCGGCGGGCACGCTGCCCCGTCTGCTGCGGCAGGACGAGGGCGAACTACGCCGGATACTGCTCTGCTACGAGCGCCTCGCCCGCCACGCCCATAAGTATGCACATGTGGCGCGTCTGCACGTGGCGCTGTCCGGAGTGCTGCTGGAACAGTTGCGCGACTCGGCGTTTATCGATGCCTGTCGCCATCTGGCCGATATCCCGGCCATCCTCGACAGCCTGCGTAGCGCACCCAACATCGAATTCGTCGGCAGCGGCTATCGTCATGCACCCCTGCCCCTGATTCCCCCTGAAGACCGGGAAGAGCAACTGCGCAACGAACGCGTAGCCATGGAAGCAACGCTGGGGCGGGTGCTCAAGGGCTATTTGCCGCCGGCTTCGCGACTGACCCTCGACCTGATACCGGCACTGGTTCAGGCTGGCTACGAGTATGTGCTTCTGCCCACGGCGGCCCTGATGATGGCCGACGGTTCGGCCGTCGATCCCTGGCGGGCCTACCGATTGCGCCACAAAGGGGTGTCCATCGGCATCGTGCCCTGTGATCCGGGCTTTTCCCATGCGCAGCAGTGGGGTATGGAAGCGCCCTGGTTCGCCGACGAGGTACGTAACGGCGTGGCCCAGGCGTTGAAATCCAATTTACCTTACCTGCTGACCACCTGGTCGGATGGCGACAGCGGCGAGTGGTTCCGCCGCCTCGATGAAGAACAAGGCTTCTTCGGACACTTCTTCTCGCCCTGCATGGAGTTCTGCGAAACGGGGGAATTCCCCGTGCGGCCAGTCCAACTCGCCGAGTATCTGCACCGGCAGCCGCCCACCACCGATGTTGCACTCCGCCCCGAGATGCAGACCGACGCCTGGGTCGCCAGTCTCGACCCGGAGACGCGGGAAGCACGCACACGGCTGTTCGAGGTTGTCGCCCGCTACTGGTCGCTGGCCCGGACCGCCGCCACGCAGCCGGGCCCCTCGCGGGCGGCGCTGCTGGAAGCCCGCGAACTAACATTGCAGGCGGAGGAAAGCAGTTTGCTCTTGGGCGATGCCACCGGTCGCAGCGAGATGCTTCACTTGCTGGATCGGGCGGAACAACTGCTGCAGAGCACGCCGGCGCAGCCGAAAAAACCCGTGCAACCGATACCGGTGAAAACAATACCGGTGAAAATGAAACCCGCACAGCCAAAGCCCGCGCAGCCGCCACCAGCCCCCCCGCAGGCCGTGCAGCCGAAATCGTCGACGCTATCGAAAAGTGGCGTAAAGGGGAAAGCAGGCAAAGCCGCGCCATCACGGCCGGCCAAGAAAAAAGCGGCTTCCAAGAAATAAACCTGAACGTTTCCGGGCGAATCACTGCGCATGACCACGAAGAAACCTGAACCCCCCCGGGCGAGAACACCTCGCCGGCACGCCACGGCGCGCACCACGGTCAGTGGTAACCACAGGAAAGGTCCGCAACCCTTCAGCGCCGATGAATTGAGCCAGATCGGAACGGACATCGCGACGTACTGGTTCAACCCGATCGAATCCAGCAGTCTGACGCTGATGGAGATTGACCCGTGGAACATCCACGCCTACTGGAATATCGACACCGCCGAGATCGCCCGGGCCCGCGCCCGACTGCCCGGCAAGGGCCGCGACGCCGTGCTGCTGTTGCGCTTCACCGATATTTCGCCCCGGCTGGATGGCACGGCACCCCACGAGCAATTTGATATCGAAGTGAATCTGGCCAGCACCAACTGGTATGTCAATCTTTGGCGCGACGCCCGGCATTATTCGGCTGAACTCGGCCTGCGCGGGGCCGAAGGCGCATTTATTTCCCTGCTGCGCTCCAACGTTGTAGCCACTCCCCGCGCCGGGCCGTCGCCCGAACTCGATTTCCGCGAACTGGAAATTCGTGCGCCCCGCGCCGTGGAACCTAGCCAGGCGACAAACGAATCGGGCATCAGCGACATCCTGCTGAGTAACCTGTTTCCGAAGCGACTGCAACACCACGACGATTTTCCGCTGGCCATTGCCGCAGCCGGGCATTCCGGCCTCGAAATCGACGAACCCGTGTTTCCGCGCCTGAACGAGACCACTACCGAAACTGAACTCGACGAATTTCAGGCTGAATTTGCGACTGAGCTAGCGACTGAACGTGGCCTGTCGGATAGCGGCACAGCCATTGCGGTAGCCGAAGAACCTTCCGGCCATTTTCCTGTCATCGCGGCGGCCGAAATCGCCCCTTATCACGAACTCGCCAGACAAACCCGGCGACAGGTGCTGGCCGGTACGCCCCTGCCACCCTTGCCGCCAATATCGCTGGATACCATCGCGCTCACCGACGTTGAGCTGATACCGCAACCGCTGCCGATCCCGCCCGCCATGGGGCTGAACGACTCGCCGGATAGAGAAGCCCGCGGCGATGCGGCAACGGCGAACACCCCGCTGCCCGCTGCCTCAACCGACAGCACCGATGCCTCCGATGTCACCATTGTTGCCACCGTCGCAGGCAGGCCTGCGGTCAGACTCCCGGTTCCGCTCGAAGCACTGCTGGCAGACGCCGTGTTCTCATCCTGGCATGGCGACGCACCCGCGCGGGCATCGGCGCAGGTCGTGATCGAAGGTCAAGCCGCGCCGGATACCTGCCTGACGATCTTCGACAAACGGGTGTTGTTGCGGGTCGATGGCAGCTTCACGTTGCGTCTGCCTTTGCAACAGGGACCGGAACTGGCCGCGCTGCTCCACCACCTGCGCGGCCGTTACGGCGAATGGGTTGAAGGCTGATGCCTGCTGGCTATCAGTGCATCGTCCTGCACGCTCACCTGCCGTATATTCGGCACCCCGAATGCGAATCTTTTCTCGAAGAGAACTGGCTATTCGAGGCCATTACCGAGACTTACATTCCGCTGATCCTGCTGCTGGAGCGCTTGGGGGCGGCGGGTTACCGCGACTGCCTGACGCTTTCCCTGTCGCCAAGCCTGATGACGATGCTGCGGGACCCATTCCTGCAAGCTCGCTATCTCGCCCACATGGACAAGCTGACCCGGCTGGCTATCCACGAGGTGCACCGCACCCGCGGTGACCCGGCCTTTGCGCCGCTGGCCCGGCTTTATCAGGAGCGCCTGGAAGAAGCGGTAAATGCGTTCGACACGCGTTACGGCCGCGACCTGCTGACTGCCCTGGCCCGGTTGCAGGCCGCTGGCGTGCTGGAATTGATCACCACCGCCGCCACCCACGGCTACCTGCCGTTGCTGAAAACCGAACCCGCCGCCGTGCGCGCGCAGTTGCTGGTGGGCGCCCAGACTTTCCAGTCGATGGTCGGCGTTCCGGCGCGCGGCGTGTGGCTGCCCGAATGCGGCTACTACCCCGGTCTTGAAGGCCTGATCGAAGAGGCTGGCTACACCTATTTTTTTGTCGATTCACACGGCCTTCTCAATGCCACGCCGCGGCCCTACTACGGCCTGTCCTCGCCCGTGGCCTGTCCCAACGGCGTGGCCGCTTTTGGCCGCGATCCCGCATCCTCCCGCCAGGTCTGGAGCCGCAACGAAGGCTATCCCGGCGATTTCGACTACCGCGACTTCTATCGCGATATCGGCTTCGACCTCGACTTCGAGTACATCAAGCCCTTCATCCTCGATGGCCATACTCGTATCCATACCGGCTTCAAGTACTACCGCATCACTGGACATGGCGATCACAAGCGCCCCTACGACCCGGCTGCTGCCGCCAGACGCATCGCCGCCCATGCCGAAGACTTCGTCGCGTGCAGCCGCGGCCACGTTGACGCTATCGGCGGGCGCCATCACCTGACGCCGCTGATCGTCTCGCCGTATGACGCCGAACTTTTCGGTCACTGGTGGTTCGAAGGCCCGCAATGGCTGGAGGCGGTGATCCGGCTGATGGCGGAGCAGCCCGAAACCGTGGCGCTGACCACGCCGTCGGCCTACCTGAAACGCCATCCCAGCCTGCAAACGGCCACGCCCTCCGCCTCCAGCTGGGGCGATGGCGGCTACAATGCTTTCTGGCTCAACCCCGGCAACGACTGGATCTACCCCCGCCTGCACGACGCCGCCCGGCGCATGAACGCCCTGGCGCGCCAGCACGGCGACGCGGCACCGGGCTCCCAGGTTTATCGGGCGCTGCAACAGGCTGGCCGCTCGCTGCTGCTGGCGCAGGCTTCCGACTGGGCATTCATCATGAAGTCGGATACCGCGAAGGAATACGCCCTGCGCCGCACTCGCGACTGGCTGGCGCGCTTCAACTACCTGGAGCAATCGGTACGCGAGGACAGTATCGACGAGCGCCGTCTGCAGGCGCTGGAAGTCATGGACCAAGTGTTTCCCGGACTGCAACCCGCGGTCTATTGCTAGCCGGACGCGGAACGACGCTCAACAGACAAAGAACGAACGGAGCAAGAAGCATGTACATCGCGATGGTTGCCTCGGAATGCGCGCCAATGGCCAAGGTTGGTGGCTTGGCCGACGTGGTGCACGGCCTCTCGCGGGAACTCCTGCGGCGCAATCAGGCTGTGGAAGTCATCCTGCCCATGTACGACTGCATGCGCTACGAGCGCATCTTCGGACTGGAAAAGTGCTACGCCGACCTATGGGTGCCTTATTACGACCAGTGGATTCGCTGCGATGTTTTTCGCGGCGTGGCCGACGACATTCCCTGTATTTTCATCAAGCCCCTGTCGAAAGATAATTTCTTCGACCGCGGTATCTTCTACGGCCATCAGGATGATGCCGCCCGTTTCGCCTTCTTTTCCCGCGCCGCCATGGAATTCATGTACAAGAGCGGTCGCCGGCCTGACATCATCCACTGCCACGACTGGCAGACCGGGCTGCTGCCAGTGCTGTTGTACGAGATTTACCAGTCGCTGGGCATGGGCAACTCGCGGGTCTGCTACACCCTGCACAACGTGCACCACCAAGGCGTCACCGGGCCGCAAATCCTGCGCCAGAGCGGTCTCGGTACCCACCTGATGACGCCGGAAAAACTGCGCGACAACACGCATGTCGGCGCGGTCAATCTGATGAAGGCGGGAATCGTCTATTCCAACTTCGTCACTACCGTCTCTCCCCGCTATGCCGAGGAGATCAGGTATACCGCGCTCGGCCACGGCCTGCAATCAACGCTCGATACCCATGCCGGCAAGTTTGGCGGTGTGCTCAACGGCGTCGACTACGGCACCTGGAATCCCGAGGTGGATGGTCATATCCCCTACCGCTACGGCGTTGATGATTTCAGCGGCAAGTTCCGCAACAAGGCGGCCCTGCGCCAGCGCCTGCTACTGCAGGACAAGTTCAAGCCCATCGTGGCGGTGGTCAGCCGGCTCGACCAGCAGAAGGGCGTGCAGTTGATCAGCCATTCGGTCTTCCATGCCCTGGCCAACCGCGCCCAGTTCGTGCTGCTCGGCTCGGGGGCCGAGAAAGCCATCAACGACCACTTCTGGGGGCTGAAACATAGCCTCAACGACAATCCGGATTGCCATCTGGAAATCGGCTATGACGAGGAACTGTCGCACCTCTACTACGCCGGCGCTGACATGCTGGTCATTCCCAGCGCCTTCGAGCCCTGCGGGCTGACCCAGATCATTGCCATGAAGTACGGCACGGTACCCGTGGTGCGCGCCACCGGCGGCCTGGCGGACACCGTGTTCGACGCCAACTACGGCGACAAGCCGCACGAAGAGCGCACCGGCTTCACCTTCAAGGACTTCAACGAGGCGGGGCTGGAAAGCGCACTGGGCCGAGCTATCGGACTCTGGTATCGTTTTCCGCGTTACTTCCACCAACTCAGACTCAACGGCATGCGCCAGGACTATTCATGGAACCAGTCAGGCGGCCACTACATGAACATTTTCAACCACATCCGCGCCTAGACGGGTTGTAAGTGGCGGCGCAATGCCGCCACAAGAGCCGGGGCCGCGGGGCTCCGTGGCAAGTGAGGCAAGGCCCGGACCCGCCAGCGCCAACAGGCGCTGGCTGAGTGCCTGGCTTACTTGGCAGCGATAGCCTTTGGTTTGGCCTTGGACTTGACTGTCGCGACAGGCACGACGCTCTCGACAACTTCAGGCTCGAAGCTCAACACCAGGCTGCCCAGCGGCGGCACCGTGAGCGTTATCGAATATGGCCGCCCCATCCACGCCTCTTCCTCGGCGACCATTACGCCTGTGCCGTTGCCGACGTTGCTGCCGCCGTAAAACGCCGAATCCGTGTTGAGCACTTCGCGGTAAATACCCGCGAAAGGCACGCCGATGCGGTATTCATGTCGCGGCACGGGGGTAAGGTTGAGTATCACCACCGCCACTTCGTTCTCCTCGCCCCGGCGCAGGTAGGACAGGATCGATTGCTGCGAGTCGTGACAGTCGATCCACTCGAAGCCCATCCAGTCGAACTCGTTGCGATAAAGGGCAGGGAGGGTGACGTAAAGGTGGTTGAGATCCTTCACCAGTCGCTGCATACCCTGGTGCAAGGGGTAGTCGAGCACGTACCAGTCGAGCACGCCAGCGCTATTCCATTCGCGGCCCTGACCAAACTCGGTGCCCATGAACAGCAACTTCTTGCCCGGATGGGTGAACTGGTAGGCGTAGAGCGTGCGCAGGTTGGCGTGGCGTTGCCATTCGTCGCCGGGCAGCTTGTGCAGCATCGACTGCTTGCCATGCACCACTTCATCGTGCGAGAACGGCAGCATGAAGTTCTCGGTGAAGGCATAGAGCATGCTGAAGGTGAGCATGCCATGGTGATACTTGCGATAGACCGGCTCATTTTCCATGAAGCGCAGGGTATCGTTCATCCAGCCCATGTTCCACTTGATGTCGAAACCAAGACCACCGACATAGGTGGGGCGGCTGACCTGCGGCCACGAGGTGGATTCTTCGGCGATCATCAGGACGCCGGGGCATTGGTCGTGCGTGGCGATGTTGAGTTCGCGCAGGAAGTCGATGGCCGTGAGGTTTTCGCGGCCACCGTACTGGTTCGGCACCCACTCGCCCTCCTTGCGTGAGTAGTCGAGGTAAAGCATCGAGGCGACGGCATCGACGCGCAGGCCGTCGATATGCATGTCTTCGAGCCAGAAGATGGCGGAGGACAACAGGAAGCTCTTCACTTCGTTGCGACCGAAGTTGAAGATCAGCGTAGACCAGTCCATGTGCTCGCCGAGTCGCGGATCGGCGTGCTCGTAAAGGGGCGTGCCGTCGAAACGCGCCAGGCCATGGGCGTCCTTCGGGAAATGCGCCGGCACCCAGTCGAGCAGCACGCCGATGCCATTGTTGTGGCAGTAGTCGACGAAGTAACGGCAGTCATCGGGGGTGCCGAAACGGCTGGTCGGCGCAAAATAACCGGTGGTCTGGTAGCCCCATGACAGATCGAAGGGATGCTCGGTAATCGGCATCAGTTCGATGTGGGTGAAACCCATGTGCTTGACGTAATCCACCAGGCGATGCGCCGCCTCCCGATAGTTGAGGAATTCGCCCTCCTGGCCGCGTTGCCAGGAGCCGAGATGCATTTCGTACACCGACATCGGCAGGTGCTGCCAGTCGGCGCTGCTGCGCTGCTTCATCCACGTGCTATCACCCCATTGATACTTGCTGCGCTCGGCGATGATGGAACCGGTCAGCGGTCGCAACTCGTAACGCTGGCCATAGGGGTCGCCCTTAAGCAGGATTTCGCTGCTGTGACGGTTGCGAATCTCGTACTTGTAGATGCGACCGGGATTGAGGTCGGGAATGAACAGCTCCCATACCCCGCTGCCGCCGCGCACCCGCATCTGGTGACGGCGCCCGTCCCAGTTGTTGAAGTCGCCGACCACGCTGACGCGCTCGGAATTCGGCGCCCATACCGCGAACAACACGCCGCCGACGCCATCCACCTCGTGCTCATGCGCACCAAGAAAGCTATGGGAATGACGGTGACGCCCCTCGCCGAACAGATGCAGATCAAGGTCGCCCAGTTGCGGCGGGAACGTGTAGGGGTCGCGCGAAATGTGCTCGCGATTGCCGGAATCGCGCCAGATCAGGCTGTAATGCGACGGCAAATCCTTGCCAGCGCCGTGCCACTCGAAATGATCGCTATTCGGTATCCGCTGCATCTGCAGGCCGCCCTCGGCGATGCGCACCTCGGCGGCAAGGGGGATGAAGGCGCGCACTACCACGCCATCGCCATCGGGATGACAGCCGAGAACAGCGAAGGGATCGTGATGGCGGGCGTCGCTGATGCGCTTCAGTTCCGCTTCAAGGTGGCCTTTTTTCATTTTATATTCCTGTCAGAAGTCATTGGCGATGATGGCGTCGGCGCGGCGGCAAAGCTCGCGGCCGTAGTCGGTCCAGATGCCCTCGCCCCAGTAGCGGTAACAACTGGTCTCAGCCGAGAGCAGATAGAACAGGGCATTGCGGTAGCGGGGTTCCGAAGTCGGAATCTTGGGCTCGATCACGGATTTGTAGAAATGTAAACTGGCCGCCTCCATCGGCTTCATCACGCTGTCGTAGCCGCGCACCCAGGACATGTTGCTGGTCCAGCTGCCGCCTTCCATGTGGAATCGGTGATTTTCCTTCTTGATCGCCTCGATGACCTCGGTCAGCTTGTCCGGCCCGTCACCCGGCTTCATGCGCTCCCAGATCAGCTTGTGGAACAGCGGCTGGACCACCGGCAGGTCGGATTCCTTGATGCCGCTGGCGAACAGGTGCTCCAGATACTCGGTGCCGTTCATGGCGGGCGTCTCGGAACCACTCGCCTCGCGCATCACATCGTTGTACTTGCCAGGGAACTCGTTCATCATCACGCCGCCGTTTTCGCCGTCGGCGATTTGCGTCACCAGCGGCGGCACCAGGCGGCCGGCCAGTTCCAGACGGCCAATGCTGCGCGCCTCGTAGGCGGGCTGCATTTGCGCCACCAGCTTGGTGTCGGAACCCTGCGTCTTGATGATGGCGATGATGCTGGCGGTTTCGCCCTTGGAGTTGGTGCACACCAGCCTGTGCGGCAGGTGTGGGTGGCGCGGGTTATGGCCGTCCGCCGGTTGCTCGACGGTGTGCTCCTGCACCAGCACCCACTGATAACCACAGTCGTTGAGGGTCTTGACGAACTCGTAGGCGACATCGGGATGATTCGGCAGGGCCATTTCCGATGGCGAGAAGCCGCGCACGCGGGTCATCGCCTCGAGGCCGAAGATGGCGGCAAAATGGTGCTGCCAGGCCTTCACATGAAGGCGGTAATCCTGCACCGGGGTTGACGGCGCCACCGCATGACCCCAAGGCGCGCCCAGCCATTCCGTGCAGTGCCGGTAGGCGGGGTTGCAGGTGATATTGCCCAGCGCGTCCAAGACATCGTTGGCGCCTTGCTTGCGCAGGCCGTGCAGCAGCGTACCGGAGTATTCCAGCATGATGCGCGGCTCCTTGCCCTCGCCCACCAGTTGCGGGATGAACTCGCCCAGACGCTTGTAGCACCACTGGAACACGCCAGCATTGTGGTTGTCGCCGATGCCCTGGTTGTTGTACATGTGTTGCAGATTACCGATCACGTCGGCGGTGCCGAGATCGCCGCCGCCGGCGGGGATCAATGGCTGGTGCATGTGCAAGGCGTTGGCGAAGGCGCTCTTGATGCGACCAAAATCGATGCGGCTTTCGGGCAGGAACACCGGCTTGCCCTTCGCGGCAGCGATGGCTCGCTCGATCTCGCCCTCCGATCCGCAAATATTGGGCAGGCCGTCGACATATTCGGGCAGTTGGGTCATCGTGGGTTCTCCTCGTGGTAGTGCCGTGACAGTGGATTCACTTATGGCGAATCAGTTCGTAAATGTTGAGGTAATCGGCGCCGGGCTGGTTCCATGAGTAGTCGCAGCGCATGCCTTGCGCCGCCAGTTCGGCAAAGTCTTCGGGATGTTCGAACCAGAGGTCGATTGCGCGGTCGAGCGCCGACTCGATGGCCAGGTGGTCGGACTGCTGGAAGACATAGCCGTTGCGTTGCTCCGGCGGACGCTCGGAATGATCGCGGTCGAATATCGTGTCGTACAAGCCGCCGACGGCGCGGACGACCGGCACGGCGCCGTAGCGCAGAGCGATCATCTGGGTCAGGCCGCAGGGCTCGAACAGACTCGGGACCACGAGGATATCGGTGCCAGCATAAATCAGATGCGCCAGTTCCTCGTCGTAGCCGATTTCAAGGTGGCAATCCGGATTGTCATTCAACTCATGCTTGATCCGCCAGAACTCGGCGTTGATGCCGGGTTCCGAGCCGGAGCCGAGCAGCACGAATTGCGCGCCCAGATGCAGCGAGCGATAGAGGGCGTGACGGATCAGATCGACGCCTTTCTGCATGTCGAGGCGACCGACGTAGGCGACGATGGGCTTGTTTTCCTGCCGCAGAAAAAGGCGCTGACGCAGGGCGAGGCTGTTTTCTTGCTTGGCCGTCATGCTGTCGGCGCTGTAATGGGCGGGGATGGCCGGATCGGTCGCCGGGTTCCACATGTCGTAGTCGAGGCCATTGATGATGCCGCCGAACTTCTGCTGATAAACGTGCAGCGCATGGCCAAGGCCATAGCCCCACTCGGTGTGGCGAACCTCCCAGGCATGACGCGGCGAAACCGTGGTGACGAAGTTGGAATAGACGATGGCGCCCTTGGTGAAATTGATCGCGGTCGAATCGAAGTCGTCGCCCATCCGTTCGCGGTCGTGGAACCATTCCGGCCGACCGAGCCCGGTGGCCGCGAGCACGTTGTCGCCCGCAATACCCTGATGCTTGACGTTGTGCAGCGTGTGGCAAACCCGGCAATTGCCCATGCCGTGTCGCTGGTAAATCTCGTACAGCATCACCGGCACCAGCGCCGTCTGCCAGTCGTGGGTGTGAATGATGTCGGGCCGCTTGCCGGACTGCAGCATGTACTCAAGCGCCGCCCGCGAGAAAAAGGCGAAACGCATGTGCTCGTCGGGGAAGCCGTAAAAGGCCCCGCGGTTGAAAAAATTGTCGCTCGAATGCGGCTCGATGAAGAAACACTTGCGGCCATGCACGAAGCCGAACCAGACGGTGCAGGGGATGTGATGGTCGAACCACGGTACCGACAGATTTTCGAAGCAGACCTGCAGACCCCAGATGTGGTCGTAGCGCATGCAATCGTACTTGGGCAGGATGATTTCGACCGAATTGCCGCGTATTTCCAGTTCGCGGCCAAGCCCGAAGACCACGTCGCCGAGCCCGCCGGCCTTGGCTACCGGCGCGCATTCGGATGCAAGCATGACGATGTACATTAGCGCGTAACCTTTAGCGTCAAATGATCAACTGACCCGCAAAGCGTGCCGTGCCGAGAGTCTGGCGGAACCTGGCATCGCTACTCACCCAGGCAACGACGCGCCTGCTCCAGGTTCGCCCAGCTGGCGTTCAAATCTTCGTGCGCGCGCCAGACCCAGGCTTCGCCCCAATAGAAGTTGCAGCTCGTTTCGGCGCGCAACAAATGCCACATCGCCTGTTCCAGCAAATAAAGTAGTTCGCCATCCGTGCGGTGCAACTCGCCGGCACGCCAGCGGGTGTCGTTTACCGCCTTGCTGGTCTCGGCAACGCGCGCCAGGGCATCGCGTTGCAATTCGGAGCCGGTCCATTGCAAGAAACCCTGGCCATGATGCCAGCCGGTATTCCAGGCGCCGGTCAGCACCCGCACCTCGCCATGGGCGCCGTGCTGATCGAGGTAATCGTCGATGAACGTCGGTCGTATCGGACTGGTGCCGGCCCGCGCGCGGTCGAGCAGGTTGCGGTACAGCCCCCAGAAGTTGGCCTCGAACGAGTGATTGCGGAACCAGCCGCCGTTGTCGCCGTCGGTGGCTGTCGTCACCAGCGGTTCGAAATCGCAGTGACGGGTGCGCTGCGTCACCTCGTTGACGAACCAATCCAGGTCCATGCCCGACAACTGGGCGTCGGAAAGCTCGCGGTCGCGCACGATGACGATGATCTCGTCGTCGCCGTGACGGGCGATATGCGGCCGATAGCGCAATTCCTCCCACGACATCGGCGTCACCGCCTCGACATGGTTGCTATCGACCAGCACATAGCGGTAGCCGAATCGCTTGAGCAGCGGGATCAGTTCCATGCTGAAACCCATCTCGGGTGGCCAGAAACCCTGGAAGTCGGTGCGCGAGAACAGGTGGCTGGCGATGCCACGCCAGCGGCCCATTTGCTCAGCGCGGTCGGCCTCCGGGATCAGCGGCAGCACCGGATGGTAGTAGCCGGTGCCCAGGATGCGGAACAGTGCCTGGTTCTGCAGGTGCCACAGCAGGGCGCCGCAGTCGACATAGCCATAGACGCGGCTCTGGAAGTCGGGATTGGAGAGAGTTTCGAGCAAGGTGCCCGACATCGAGAGATGTACTCTCGCCACGTCTTCGTAACCCCAGAGGGTGCGCGGCATGCGATCCATGGCTTCGAGGATCTCGCGCGGCTCCCAGGATTCATGGTCGAGCAGTGCTTCCAGGTTGCCGGAAGGCTGGTGCAAGTTGAGCACCAGCGCGTGATGAATGATTTCGTTGGCTGGCATAGGCGAATGATACAGGCGAATGATACAGACGATTGATACGGACGATTGATACAAGCGACGCATTGCTGACGCGCGGAACATGATAGACAAAAATGGCGCTGGCGGGGCAACCGCTGGCACTGACCCTGGCGTTGCCACCCTGCCCGGCGGCACGCCGCGCGCTGCACTGCACGATTGCGGCATGCCGCCCGCTGCTTTACATTACGGCGCGGAACCACTTGCCCGGCCCATCCGGCCAACACACCGTGCAACAACGGCTGGCGCGGCAACCCCGTCGCCAGGCCGCCCACAACACAAACATAACAAGGAGACCGCATGTCAACCGTGCCGTCCACCGTGGCGCCATCCCGATTCGCTGGCGATACCGACCCCCAGGAAACACGCGAGTGGCTGGATGCCCTCGAAGCCGTCATCGAACACGGCGGCGCCGAACGCGCCCATTTTCTGATCGAACACCTGATCGAACTGGGACGCCGCGCCGGCATCAACCAGCCCTACTACGCCAACACCGAGTACGTGAACACCATCCCGACGGAGCGCCAGATGGTGGCGCCGGGCGATTACGCGCTCGAAAACAGGATTCGCGCCTATATCCGCTGGAACGCGCTGGCCATGGTGCTGCGCGCCAACAAGGATCACGCGAACCTCGGCGGCCACATCGCCAGTTTCGCCTCGGCCGCCACGCTCTACGACGTCGGCTTCATTCATTTCTGGCATTCGCCATCCGAGCAGCATGGCGGCGACCTCATTTTCATCCAGGGCCATTCCGCGCCCGGCATCTATGCCCGCGCTTTCCTGCTCGGCCGCCTGAGCGCGGAGCAGCTCGACGGTTTTCGCCAGGACGTTGACGGCAAGGGCGTTACCTCCTACCCCCACCCGTGGCTGATGCCGGACTTCTGGCAGTTTCCGACGGTGTCGATGGGCCTCGGCCCTTTGCAGGCCATCTACCAAGCCCGCTTCATGAAGTACATGCACGACCGCAGCCATGTCGATGCCACCAACCGCAAGGTGTGGGCCTTCATGGGCGACGGCGAGATGGACGAACCGGAGTCCAAGGGCGCCATTGGCATGGCCGGGCGCGAGAGGCTCGACAACCTGATTTTCGTTATCAACTGCAACTTGCAGCGCCTTGACGGCCCGGTGCGCGGCAACGGCAAGATCATCCAGGAACTCGAAGCCGATTTCCGTGGTGCCGGCTGGAACGTCATCAAGGTCGTCTGGGGCGGCTACTGGGACCCGTTGCTGGCGCGGGACAAAAAGGGACTGTTGCGTCAGCGGATGATGGAATGCGTCGACGGCGAATATCAGAACTTCAAATCCAAGGACGGCGCTTATGTCCGCGAGCATTTCTTCAATACGCCGGAACTGAAGGCCATGGTCGCCAGTTGGTCCGACGACGACATCTGGCGGTTGAATCGCGGCGGCCACGATCCGCACAAGGTCTTCGCCGCCTACCAGGCCGCCATCGAGCACAAGGGCCAACCGACCGTCATCCTCGCCAAGACCATCAAGGGCTACGGCATGGGCGAGGCGGGCGAGGCGCAGAACATCACCCACCAGCAGAAGAAGATGGGTACCACCTCGCTCAAGGCCTTCCGCGACCGCTTCAAGCTGCCCATCACCGACGAACAACTGGAGACGACGCCGCCCTACCTGAAATTCGACGAGGGCTCGCCGGAACTCAACTACATGCGCGATGCGCGCGTAGCGCTGGGCGGTTACATGCCGCAGCGCCGCCGCTCGGTCGAGCCGCTGCCGGTGCCACCGCTGACCGCCTTCGACGCGCTGCTGAAGGCGACCGGCGAGGGCCGCGAAATCTCGACCACCATGGCCATCGTCCGCATCCTCAACGTGCTGTTGAAGGACAAGGTGCTCGGCCGCCGCGTCGTGCCCATCGTGCCCGACGAATCGCGCACCTTCGGCATGGAAGGCATGTTCCGCCAGTACGGCATCTGGAACCAGCAGGGGCAGAACTACGTGCCACAGGATGCCGACCAGCTGATGTTCTACAAGGAATCGAAGGACGGCCAGATGTTGCAGGAAGGCATTAACGAGCCCGGCGCCATGGCTGACTGGATCGCCGCCGCCACCGCCTATTCGACCCACGGCGTGCAGATGGTGCCCTTTTTCATCTTCTATTCGATGTTCGGCCTGCAACGCACCATGGACCTGTGGTGGGCGGCGGGCGACTCGCGCGCGCGCGGCTTCCTCGTCGGCGGCACTGCCGGGCGCACCACGCTGAACGGCGAAGGCCTGCAACACGAAGACGGTCATTCGCATGTGTTGTCGGCAACCATTCCCAGCTGCATTTCCTACGACCCGACTTTCGCCTACGAACTGGCGGTGATCGTGCAGGACGGCCTGCGCCGCATGGTGGCCGAGCAGGAGGACGTGTTCTATTACCTGACGGTGATGAACGAGAACTACGAGCACCCGGCCATGCCCGAGGGAGCAGAACAGGACATCCTCAAGGGCATGTACCTGTTCCGCAAAGGCGCCGCCAACAACGGCCCGCGCGTGCAGTTGCTGGGCTCTGGCGCCATCTTCCGCGAGGCCGTCGCCGCCGCCGAATTGCTGCGCGTCGACTGGGGCGTCGAAGCCGACCTGTGGTCTTGCCCCAGCTTCACCGAACTGGCGCGCAACGGCCACGAATGCACCCGTTACCACCTGCTGCATCCGGACGAACCGAAGCAGGCCTGCCATGTCTCTGCCTGCCTGGGCGACACCCGCGGCCCGGTCATCGCCGCCACCGACTACACGCGCATGTTCGCCGAGCAGATCCGGCCCTTTGTCGCGGCCAGTGGCACGGGGGGGCGTCGCTATGCCGTGCTTGGCACCGACGGCTACGGCCGCTCCGACACGCGCGAGCAGTTGCGCCATTTCTTCGAGGTCGACCGCCGCTGGATCACTCTGACCGCCTTGCGCGCGCTGGCCGACGACGGCGCCATCGATGCCGCCAAGGTAGCCGCAGCCATCGTGAAATACGGTCTCGACCCCAACAAGCCGAATCCGGTGAAGGTTTAAGCCATGAGCGCACTGATCGAAACAGTTGAAGTAAGGGTTCCCGCCATTGGCGATTTCAGCGACGTACCGGTGATCGAGGTGCATGTGAAGGCCGGCGACATCGTCAAGGCTGAAGACACCCTCATTACGCTGGAATCCGACAAGGCGACGGTGGACGTGCCCTCGCCCGTGGCCGGCACGGTGAAGGAGGTGCTGATCACGGTGGGCGACAAGGTATCCGAGGGCGCGCGGGTGGTGGTGCTTGAGGCTACCGCGCCGGCTACTGCGGTGGCTACCGCCGCGGCACCCATAGTAGCCACGCCCGCCCCCGCTGTTGCCGTACCGCTACCGCCGACTTTTTCGGCCGCTGCCGCCGCGCCGCCGCCTGCCACCGCAACCATGGAAGCGGATGCACCGGTTTGCGAACTGCGCCCGAGCGAAGCCGAGCCCACCACGGCGCCATCGAAAATCACCATGCCCACGCCCTCCGAAATGGCATCGGAGCAGTCCGGCGGTGGCAAGCCGCACGCCAGCCCTTCGGCGCGGCGCTACGCCCGCGAACTCGGCGTCGACATAACCCGCGTTACCGGTAGCGGACCCAAGGGCCGCATCCTCCCGTCCGACGTGCAGTCCTTTGTCAAAGGCGTGATGAATGGCAGCGCCGCCGCCCCAACCGCCGCCACTCCGGCAGCGGCTGGCAGCGGCAACCAAGGCGGTCAAGGTGTTCAACTAAGCCTGCTGCCCTGGCCGAAGGTCGACTTCGCCAAATTTGGCCCGGTCGAAACGAAGCCGTTGTCGCGCATCCAGAAGATCTCCGGCGCCAACCTCGCCCGCAACTGGGCGATGATTCCGCATGTCACCCAGTTCGACGAAGCCGACATCACCGGGCTTGAGGCCTTCCGCGTCGCGCTCAATCGCGAAAACGAGAAATCCGGTGTCAAGATCACCCTGCTGGCTTTCCTCATCAAGGCCGTGGTTGCGGCGCTAAAGAAATTCCCCGAGTTCAATACCTCGCTGACGACGGCCGAAAATGGCGATGTCAGTCTCGTCTTCAAGCATTACTACAACATCGGTTTTGCCGCCGACACGCCTAACGGACTGGTGGTGCCGGTGCTGAAAGAAGCCGACAAGAAGGGCGTGGTCGACATCGTCCAGGAAACCTCGGCGCTGGCCAGGAAGGCGCGCGAAGGCAAGCTCGGCCCCACCGAAATGCAGGGTGGCTGCTTCACCATTTCCAGCCTGGGCGGCATCGGCGGCACCGCCTTTACGCCCATCATCAACGCGCCGGAAGTTGCCGTCCTTGGCGTGTCCAAGGCGGAAATGAAGCCGAAGTGGAACGGCAGCGCCTTCGAGCCGCGCTTGCTGCTGCCGCTGTCCCTATCCTATGACCACCGCGTCATCGACGGCGCGCTGGCGGCGCGCTTCACCACCACGCTCGGACAACTGTTGGCCGACATGCGGAGGACGCTGCTGTGAGCGCCATCGATATCAGGATTCCCGCCATCGGCGATTTCAAGGATGTGCCGGTGATCGACGTTCACGTCAAGCCGGGCGACGTGCTCAAGGCCGAAGACACGCTGATTTCGCTTGAGTCAGACAAGGCGACGCTGGACGTGCCCGCGCCAACCGCCGGCACGGTAACGGACGTGCTGATCAAGGTCGGCGACCGGGTCGGTGAAGGCACGCTGGTGCTGCGGCTCGAACCGGCGGCTACGCTAGTTGATGCGTCACCTGCCGTACCGCTAGCGCCGACTTTTCCAGCCGCTGCGCCCAATCTTGCCCCCACCCCAGCCACCCCCATTAGCGCCGCCGACCTCGACTGCGAAATGCTCGTTCTGGGCGCCGGCCCCGGCGGTTACTCGGCCGCCTTCCGCGCCGCCGACCTTGGCATGAAAGTGGTACTGGTGGAAAAGTACGCCACCCTCGGTGGCGTCTGCCTCAATGTCGGCTGCATTCCCTCCAAGGCGCTGCTGCACGTCGCGGCGGTGCTGGAAGAGGCGCAACACATGGCCGAACTCGGCGTCAGCTTCGCCGCGCCGCAGGTGGATATCGACAAACTGCGGGCGCACAAATCCCGTGTCGTCGGCAAGCTCACCCAGGGCCTGGCCGGCATGGCCAAGGCGCGCAAGGTGCAGGTGCTGCGCGGCGTCGGCGCTTTTATTGGCCCGCATCACCTCGCCGTTGAAACAGCGGAAGGGCGCAAGGTAGTGAGGTTCGCGAAGGCGATCATCGCCGTCGGGTCGTCAGCCGTGAAGCTGCCCTTCATTCCCGACGACCCACGCATCGTCGATTCCACCGGCGCGCTGGAATTGAGATTCATACCGAAAGAAATGCTGGTCATCGGCGGCGGCATCATCGGCCTCGAAATGGCCACGGTCTATTCCGCGCTGGGTGCCAGAATTTCGGTGGTCGAAATGCTCGACGGCCTGATGCCGGGCGCCGACCGCGACCTCGTCAAAGTCTGGGAAAAACAGAACACGAAACGCTTCGGGCCCATCATGCTCAAGACCAGGACCGTGGCGGTCGAGGCCAAGGCCGATGGTATCTGGGTCAGGTTCGAAGGCGCGGAGAGTCAAATGAGTGCGCCGGCCGAGCCGCAACGCTACGACATGGTACTGGTCGCCACCGGCCGCGCGCCGAATGGCAAGAAGATCAACGCCGCCGCCGCCGGCGTGGCCGTCACCGAGCGGGGCTTCATCGAGGTCAGCTCGCAGATGCGGACCAACGTGCCGCACATTTTCGCCATCGGCGACGTCGTCGGCCAGCCCATGCTCGCCCACAAGGCCGTGCATGAAGCCCACGTTGCCGCCGAAGCCGCCGCCGGCCAGCATTCGCATTTCGACGCCAGAGTGATCCCGTCGGTGGCCTACACCCACCCCGAAATTGCCTGGGTCGGGCTCACCGAAGAACAGGCGAAAGCGCAGGGCCGCGCCGTGGATAAAGGACTGTTCCCCTGGGCCGCTTCGGGCCGTGCCATCGCCATGGGCGCCGACGCCGGCTTCACCAAGCTACTGTTCGACGCCGAAACCCATCGCGTTATCGGCGGCGGCATCGTCGGCCCCCATGCCGGCGACCTGATCGGCGAAGTCTGTCTGGGTATCGAAATGGGCGCGGACGTCATCGACATCGCCAAAACCATCCACCCGCACCCGACACTGGGCGAATCCGTCGGCCTCGCCGCCGAAGCTGCCCACGGCAGTTGCACCGACCTGCCGCCGTCCCGAAAAAAATAGCCCTATACTTGCAACCGCATAAAAATCAATGACGCCCGGCATGACCGGGCGTTTTTAACGGAGACTGCTCACATGACACAAGACGAACTCAAGCAAGCCGTGGCCCGCGCCGCGCGCGACTACATCGCGGCCAACGTGCCGGCCGGCAGCATCATCGGCGTCGGCACCGGTTCCACCGCCAATTTCTTCATCGACGAACTGGCGGCGATCAAGGATCGCATCGCCGCCACCGTCGCCAGTTCTGAAGCGACTAAAAAGCGCCTCGAAGGCCACGGCATCAAGGTGCTCGACCTCAACGACGTCACTGAAATGCCCGTCTATGTCGACGGCGCTGACGAGATCACCGAGAAGCTGGAAATGGTCAAGGGCGGCGGCGGCGCGCTGACGCGCGAGAAGATCGTTTCGGCAGTCGCCGGCAAATTTGTCTGCGTCTGCGACCAGTCAAAACTGGTCGGCGTCATGGGCAAGTTTCCGCTGCCCGTCGAGGTGATTCCGATGGCGCGCGCCTATGTTGCCCGCGAACTGGTCAAACTCGGCGGCCAGCCCAAACTGCGCGAAGGCTTCACCACCGACAACGGCAACGTGATTCTCGACGTGCATGGCCTGTCGATCACCGACCCGGCCGGTTTCGAGACAAAGCTGAACCAGATCGTCGGCGTGGTTACCAACGGCCTCTTCGCCTGTCGCGGCGCCGACCTGTTGCTATTGGCCACGCCCGACGGCGTCCGCCAAATAAAACGCTAACCTCGCGCTAACCTCCACCCCTCGAAACCGCGGATGGCGGCGCGCTGCAATATTTCCTTCACATTCGCGCGTTAGACTGCACCCTCCTTTCTGGAGAACTTAAATGTCCGATCATATTTTCAAGCAGTTCGACACCGACATTGAAAGCATCCGTTCGCGGGTGCTGCAAATGGGCGGCATGGTCGAACAGCAGATCATCCGCGCGCTCGAGGCACTCGATAACGGCGACTTACTGCTGGCCGAGCAGGTGGTCAACAACGATCAGGCAGTCAACCTGCTGGAGGTGGAACTCGACGAAGCCTGCGCCAACCTGATCGCGCGGCGGCAGCCGGCGGCGTCCGATCTGCGCCTGGTCATGGCGGTGATCAAGACCATCACCGATCTCGAACGCGTCGGCGACGAAGCCAAGAAAATCGCCAAGCGCACCCTTGCCCTGCACTCGGGCGACATGCCCTTCGTGCCACACGTCGATCTGCGCCACATCGGCACTCTGGCGATCGACATGTTGCGCAAGGCGCTCGACGCCTTCGCCCGCACCGACATCAGCATCGCCGGACAGATCGCGCGGGCGGACAAGGAAGTGGACAGTGGCTTCAAGTCCATCACCCGCCAGTTGATTACCTTCATGATGGAAGACCCGCGCATGATCTCCTCGTCGCTAGAAGTGCTGTTCATTGCCAAGGCCATCGAACGCATCGGCGACCACTCCAAGAATATCTCGGAATATATCGTCTACATGGTCAAAGGGCGCGACGTGCGCCACATCGGCCTCGAAGGCATCGAGCGGGAAGTTGCCGGCTGATAGATTCCGCGTAATAGCAATACGATATCGATAAAAGGGCCGCGTCGCGGCCCTTTTGTCGTCGACGAAATGATGTCGTCGCATTTGGATATTTCGGCGCCAGCGCCGTTTTGCTGAACATCGAATCAAAGAACTCGACTCATTCGTTTATTTCCGTCCCTTGCTGGGGGCGGGCAAGGCCAGGTCTTGCAGGCGACGGCCCAGCACGTCGTCGGCCGCTACCGCTGCGAGGTCATCCGCCATCACCATGCCTGCGATACCGCGCTCGATCAGCCGCTGGTGCCCCCTGGTGCATGTCGCCGAGGTGCTGTCCAACGCCCTTGACCTTACTGGTTGCGCCGAGAACCGGGTTGTTACCCTCTCCGCCGCCGCCTGCCGTACCCTCGGCATTACCTGGAACGAGAGTATTCTTCCCCTGTTCGGGCGCATCGAAGCGCGCAGCAGTCACGCCAACGCCTTCTTCGCCTGATCCAACATCATGAGCCCGGGTTCAGCCCACGCGCCGCGAACTGCTTCCTCCGAAAAAGTCGGCGTTAGCGGTACCCGCTGTAATATCAACCAGGAGTCCCCCATGAGAACCCGTACCCACTATCTTCCCTTGATCGAGGCCGCAGACGGCATGGTGCTGGGTGCGCCGGTCATCGTAAAAAACCACGGCATCGTGCGTTTTTCCCTGCCGGCCGGCCATGCGCTGACGCACGACAACCTGCGCCAGCTCAAGATCCATCAGGCCGAGTTCATCTTTGTCGCCACGCCAGACGAACGCAGCGACGAGCAAATTGCCGTCGATACCGCGCTGGCCGCGCGCCGCACCATGGAAATTTTCTCTGGCGCCGATCTCACCGACCCCAACCTGGCCGCCCTGTTCGACCAGGTGCTGGGCTACAGGACCGCATGATGAAAACCAGCAGCGTCAGTCATGTTTCGCAAGAAATAGTCATCGAAAAATCCGCCGAACTGCCTGGATTTCCCCGGGTCATTGCGGAAATCCTGGCGACGATCGACGACCCCGAGGCCAATCTCAACGTCCTCGCCCATTTGATCCAGCTCGATCCGGTGATCGCCGCGCGCGTGTTGTCGCTGGCGAACAACGCCGCCTCCCACACGCGCGAAATCAGCGAGATTCGCGACATTTACACCGCCACCTCGCTGATCGGCATGGGGCGCGTGCGGCAGATGGCCCTGGTCAGCAGTTGCATCGACTATTTCGAAAAGATCGCCCCTGCCGGCATTACCCCGATGTTCTGGCGGCACAGCGTCGCCGTGGGTGTTTGCGGTGAAGAACTGGCGTTCCATGTCAGCCAGCCGGTCTCTGCCAGCATCGCGCTGATTGCCGGCTTGCTGCATGATGTTGGCCAGCTCTGGCTTTACCGCTTCCGCGCCAACGACTTCCGCGCCGCCTGGAGCCATGCCTTCGCCCACTCCATCGGCATCGAAGACGCCGAGCGCGAGCGTTTCGATGTCGATCACACGCAAATCGGCGCCTGGCTGGCCGAGCAATGGGCGTTGCCC
The DNA here is from genome assembly GCA_020048435.1 of Sulfuritalea sp. GTDB lineage: Bacteria > Pseudomonadota > Gammaproteobacteria > Burkholderiales > Rhodocyclaceae > Sulfurisoma. The sequence continues at coordinate 9,432 of JAIFMO010000106.1, read as the reverse complement.
CCCGCCATCGCTACCGCCATCCGCCATCACCATGCCTGCGATACCGCGCTCGATCAGCCGCTGGTGCCGCTGGTGCATGTCGCCGAGGTGCTGTCCAACGCCCTCGACCTTACCGGGCGGACCGAAAACCGCGTCATCACCCTTTCCGCCGCCGCCTGCCGCACCCTTGGCATTACCTGGAACGAGAGTATTCTTCCCCTGTTCGGGCGCATCGAAGCACGCAGCAGTCACGCCAACGCCTTCTTCGCCTGATCCAACATCATGAGCCCGGGTTCAGCCCACGCGCCGCGAACTTCTTCCTCCGAAAAAGTCGGCGCTAGCGGTACGGCATGAGCACGCCCATCGCATTGCAGCAAGACCGTGACCGACAAACGGTGCTGCTGCAATTGCTCGAAGATGGTTTTGCCGAGGGTTCGCTGGCAGATATTCTCGATCGCTGCCTGCACCGGATTTTGTCGCTGCCCTCGTTGGCCATTCTGCCCCGGGGCGGCGTGTTCCTGCTGGAGAATGACGGCAGCAGCCTGCGGCTGGCCGTGGGTGTCGGGGTATCGGCGGCGACCTGCAAGCTTTGTGATCGGTTGCCGCTGGGGTATTGCTATTGCGGGCGGGCCGCGGCCACGCGGCAAACCCAGCATGGCCAGTGCGTGGATGAACGCCACGACAGCGTTTATCCGGGCATGACGGATCACGGCCACTACAGCATCCCGTTACGGCTGGGCGACAGCGTGCTGGGCGTGCTGGTGCTCTATCTGCCGGTCGCTTATCAACCCGATGTGCAATCCTATGAATTTCTCGCCGCCGTCGCCAAGGCACTGGCCGGCGTTATCCGGGCCAAGCAGGATGAAGCCGCCCTGAAGGAACGAGAGCAGCTTTACCGCAGCTTCGTCAATGCCGCCATCGACGGTTTTTTCATGACCGATAGCGAAGGGCGGCTGCTTGAGGTCAACGATGTTTATGTCAGGCTTTCCGGTTACGCTCGCGAAGAGTTGCTGGGCATGCGCATCGCCGATCTGAAGCGCGCCGGGGAAGAGGAGGGAATCAAGGCGCATTTTGCCGAGACACTGCGCCAGGGATGGTGCCGCTTCGAAACCGAACATCGCACCCGCGCGGGCGTCTATTGGCCACTGGAAGTCAGCGTCAGCTATTTGCCCATGCAGGGTGGCCGGTTCTTCGTCTTCTGCCGCGATATTCACTTCAGCGACCTGCGGCAAGCCGCTGAACAGCTGCGTGAACTCAACGACACCCTGGAGCAGCGGGTCGAGCAGCGTACGCACGAACTGGAGGCCAGCCGCTGGCAGCTCGAAAATACCCAGCGCCTCGCCCATCTTGGCAGTTGGCGCATGAACATGGGCGATGACAGACTGACCTGGTCGGACGAAACCTATCGCATCTTCGGCGTCCCGCCGGGCACACCGCTGCGCCTGGCGGACTTCGTCGAGTTCATTCATCCGCTCGATCGCGCCGGGGTGATGGACGCCTGGGCGGCGGCCTGGCTCGGCCAGCCCTATGACATCGAGCACCGCATCGTGATCGGCGAGCAGATCAAATGGGTACGCGAGAAAGCCGATTTTCAGCTCGACGCGGCCGGCCAACCGCTGAGCGTGGAAGGCTCGGTACAGGACATCACCGAAATCAAGCAAACGCAGATCGCTTTCCAGGCCACCGTGGCGGAGACAGAACGTCTGGCCCGCATCAAGAGCGAATTTCTCGCCAACATGAGCCACGAAATCCGCACGCCCCTGAATGGCGTGATCGGGATGGCGCAGATCGGCTTACGGGAGAGTCTCGGTTGCGCCGGGAGCCAGGAAGCCTTCGTCCGCATCCTCGATTCCGGCAAGCTGCTGCTTGGCATCATCAATGACATCCTCGATTTTTCCAAGATCGAGGCCGGCAAGCTGGTCATCGAATCGCTGCCCTTCTCGCCCCGCCACAGCGTCGAGACGGCGCTCGCCGTGGTCGCCGACCGCATCGCCGACAAGGGTCTGGCGCTCAGCGTCGCGTTTGCCGCCAGTCTGCCGCCCGCCTGCATGGGCGACCCGAATCGCCTGGGTCAGATTCTGCTCAACTTCCTCTCGAACGCCGTCAAATTCACCGCGTCCGGCACGATCAGCCTGGACGCCGGCCGCGAGGGAGACGCCCTCGTTTTCGCCGTCGGCGATACCGGCATCGGCATGGCGCCCGAGCAGGTCGCCCGTCTTTTCGCCCCCTTCGAGCAGGCCGACAGCAGCATCACGCGCCAGTACGGTGGCACCGGCCTAGGCTTGTCCATCAGCCAGCGTCTGGCCGAACTGATGGGTGGCGAAACTCGTGTCACCAGTATTCCCGGCAGCGGCAGCCGTTTTGAACTGCGTCTGCCCTATGTCGAGGCCGCCGCCACTGCCGTGGCGCCGACGGCCGCACCCGTTTTGCCCTCCGGGCAGACGCCGGAGCAGCGCCTCGCCGGCCTCCGCATCCTGGTCGGCGAAGACATCGAGGTGAATCGTCTGGTGCTGGACAGCATGTTGCGCAGTGAAGGCGCGGCGGTCACTCTGGTCGGCAACGGCCAGCAGGCGCTGACGGCGATCGAGCAGGATCGCCACGCTTTCGACCTGGTGCTGATGGATGTGCAGATGCCCGTGATGGACGGGCGCGAAGCCACCCGCCGCATCCTGGCCATTGCCCCCGACTTGCCGGTCATCGGCCAGACAGCCCACGCTCTGGTCGAGGAGCGCCAGCTTTGTATCGAGGCCGGCATGGTGGGTACGCTGACCAAGCCGCTCGACGTGGAAGATGTGGTTGCCATGGTCTTGCAACATGCACCGGGTCGCGCCGCCGCGAAAAATGCGCGAAAGGCAACCGCTGTCACCCGCGTGGCCGCGCCCGTGCCCGCGCGCCTGATCGACTGGGAAAAATTGCAGGCGTGCCATGCCAGCCGCCCCGCCTTCCTCGACAAACTGATCGGCATCGCCCGCGACAGCCAGGCCGCGATCCCCGCAACAATCAGGGCAGCGGCGGCCAGCGCCGATCTGCGGCAGATCTACCAACTGGCTCACGGCATCAAGGGGCTGGCCGGCAATTTCTTTGCCCGGCGTCTGCTGGAGCAAGCCACGGCAACCGGCGCCGCGGCGCAACACGGCCGGGCCGAAACGCCGGCGCTGGCCGAAGAACTCGCCCGGCAGATGGAAACCTTCATCGAGGAAATCCGCCAGCAAGGAAGCCCCCGTGTTTGAACGGCTCGCCCCGAAAACAAGCGCCCTCTTCTCCCGCCCCGCGCTAAGCGCCTGGGCCTTGCTCGGCGCGGGCCTGCTGGCCACGGCCTTTACCAGCCTCCAGGTCATGCGGAACAACGAGAACGACGCGGTGACCCACTTTGCCTTTGTCTGCGACCAGATCGCCCTCAAGATCGAAGAGCGCCTGAAGGCCCATGCGTTGATCCTGCGCGGAGGGGCGGCTCTTTTTGCGGCGTCCGAGCGGGTGGAGCGCAAGGAATGGCAGGCCTACGCCGAGTCGCTGCGCGTGACGGAGAGCCTGCCCGGCATCCATGGCATCGGTTTCGCGGAGATGATTCCGCCACGGCAATTGGCCACCCATATCGCCCGTGTGCGCGCCGAGGGTTTTCCCGATTACACCGTACGCCCCGCCGGCGAACGCGCCATCACCACAGCCATCGTTTATCTTGAACCGCTGCGCGATCGCAACCTGCGCGCCTTCGGCTTCGACATGTTTTCCGAGCCGGTGCGGCGCGCCGCCATGGAACTGGCACGCGACACCGGCGCGGTCACGCTGTCCGGCAAGGTCAAGCTGGTGCAGGAAACCGACGCCGACGCCCAGGCCGGCGCGCTCATGTACGTTCCCGTCTATCGCAACGGCCTGCCACTGGCGTCGCTGGAACAGCGCCGCGCGGCACTGGGCGGCTGGGTGTATAGCCCCTATCGCATGACGGATCTCATGACCGGCATACTGCGTGGCTGGGATGGCCACGACGGGCAGCGCGTCGTGCTGCGCATTCATGATGGCGTCGCGGAAACACCCGATTCCCTGCTGTTCGATAGCGTTGGCGCCCCCGCAGCCATGCCGCACTCGCTGTTTTTCCGGCAACGCACGCTCGATTTCAACGGCCACGCCTGGCTGCTGCATTTCGATCATCTCGATCCGGCATCTGTCATCAATTACGACGGCGCCTGGAAAACGCTGGGCGCTGGCCTGACGCTGAGCGGCCTGCTGTTTTTCCTGATGCTGGCGACACTCAGGGAGCGGGCCAATGTCACCCGCCTTGCCGCCACCGCCGAGCGTGCCAGCCAGCTCGCTACAACCTTGCAGGGCCGCGAGGAATCGTTGCTCAAACTTTCCCTGGCGGTGGAACAAAGCCCTGAAAGCGTCGTCATCACCGACATCGCCGCCCGCATCGAATATGTTAACGCGGCGTTTGTCGCCACCTCCGGTTACAGCCTGGCCGAGGTGAGTGGCAAGAACCCGCGTCTCCTTGGCTCGGGCAAGACCCCGCCCGCGACCTATGCCGCGATGTGGCAGGCGCTCGGCCAGGGCCGGCCGTGGCAGGGCGAGTTTTTCAACCGGCGCAAGGATGGCGGCGACTACATCGAGTTCGCCCGCGTCACGCCCATTACCCGGCCGGACGGCCGTATTACCCACTACGTCGCGATCAAGGAAGACATCACCGAGAAGCGGCGCCTGGGCCGCGAACTGGAGCAGCATCGCCATCATCTCGAAACGATGGTGTCAAGCCGCACCGCCGAACTTGAAATCGAGCGCGATCGTACTGCCGCCGCCAGTCGGGCCAAGGGCGAGTTTCTCGCCAACATGAGTCATGAGATACGCACGCCCATCAACGCCGTGACGGGCTTTGCCCACCTCTGCCTGAAGCTGGACCTGCCGCCGCGCGCGCGCGACTATGTCGGCAAGATCGACCGCGCGGCGGAATCCCTGCTCGGCATCGTCAATGACATTCTCGACATCTCCAAGATCGAGGCCGGCAAGCTGGTGATGGAGACAGTCCCATTTTGCCTGGACGATGTGCTGGAGCAGGTGGCCAACCTGTTCAAACTGAAGGCGATCGAGAAGAACATCGAACTGGTCATTGCCGCCCAGCCGGGCATCCCCCCGAAATTGCTGGGCGATCCCCTGCGGCTGGGCCAGGTGCTGATCAACCTGATGGGCAATGCCCTCAAGTTTACCGAGCAAGGCGAGATCAGCTTGCTGGTGTCGCCGGTGATGAACCCGATGCCCGTCGCGCCGGCAAGTCCGGGCGCCGACACGGCCGTGCTGCGCTTCGAAGTGCGCGACACCGGCCAGGGCATGACACCGGAACAGCAGGCGCACCTATTTACCGCCTTTACCCAGGGAGATAGTTCCACCACGCGAAAATATGGCGGCACCGGGCTCGGGCTGGCGATCAGCAAGCAACTGGTGGAACACATGCAGGGCGAACTCACGGTAAATAGCCAGGTGGGCGTCGGTTCCAGCTTTGTCTTTAACGCCCGCTTCGATATTCCCAAGGACGTGCCCGCGCCGCAGCCGGAACGTAACGCCCTCATCGGCAAGCAGGTCTTGCTGGTGGATGACAACGACCTCATCCGGCCCTTGATCGCCGCCAGTATCGAATCGTTCGGCTGCACGGTGGCCGCCGTCGATTCCGGTGAAGCGGCGCTGGCCAGGCTCCAGCGCGGGAACCGCTTCGACACCATCATCATGGACTGGCGCCTGCCCGTCCTGGATGGCCTGGACACGGCGCTTTGCATTCGCGCCACGGGCAATGCCACGCCCATCATCCTGATTTCGGCGGGGGATGTGGAACTGGCCCGCGCCACGGCGCCGGAAGGCAACATCCAGGCCTTCCTCGCCAAGCCGGTGGCACTCGCCACGCTGTATGACACCCTGGTCACCGTCCAGGCAGGCGACGTGGGGGGCGTGCCGGATATACCGGGTGCCGCGCCCGCGCCGCTGGCCACGCTGCTGGCCGCCCCGGACCTGAGCGGCGCCCGCATCCTGTTGGTCGATGACAATGATTTCAACCGTCAAATCGGCCGCGAACTGGTCGAGATGAGCGGCGCCATGGTTGATACGGCCGACGACGGCGCGCGGGCGGTGGCGATGACCGCCCGCGGTGGCTACGATTTGGTGCTGATGGATCTGCAAATGCCGGTGATGGATGGCTTTGACGCCGCCCGTGCCATCCGTGAGCGCTGGCCCGCGCTGCCGATCATCGCGCTGACCGCGCACGCCATGGCCGAGGAAAGGGCGCGTGTGCTGGCCGCCGGCATGAACGACATCCTCACCAAGCCCGTCGTGCCTGGTCTGCTCTACGCCATGCTGGCGCGGGCTTTGCCGCGCGGTGGCGCGCCAGCGACGGCCGCGCCGGTTCTTGCGCTGCCGGTTGCCGTGCCGCTAGCACCGACTTTTTCGGCCGCGCCGAGCCCTGCCCCCGCAACGCCACCGGCAGTGCTTGATTACGCCGCCGCGCTGGGCCGGGTGAGCGGCGACAGCATGATGCTCCACCGCTTTTTGCACCTGTTTCGCGAGCGCAACGCCCCCCTCGTGGCCGAGCTTGTCGCGGCGCTGGCGGCACGGGATGTCGCCACGGCGCGTCGGCACTCGCATGCCCTCAAGGGCGGCGCCGGCACCGTCGGCCTGCTCGAACTGCATGACACGGCGGCGCGCCTCGAAGCGTTGCTGGCTCAAACGGCACCGATTGACGCCGACACGGCGTGCAGTGGCGAAACTAGCGCCGCGCTGCCGGCCGCCTGGGCCCGCGCCATGACGGCGCTGGCCACCATACTCGACACCCCGCCCTCACCCGCCACCCGGCAAGGAGAAACATCATGAAAGAACAATTCGACGCGGCACCGGATGCAACCGACACCGACCCGGGCGGTCGTATCCTGATCGTCGATGACGACCCCGTGGTGGCGGGCATGCTCGGCGTTGCGCTGCTCGCTGCCGGCCACAAAATTTTCGAGGTGAACTCGGGTGAAGCGGCGCTGGCCCGGCTTGCCGGGGCAGCCAACGCAGCGAGCAACGCAGTCGCCAACGCAGCGGATAGCGGCAATTTCCCCGATATTGTCATTCTCGACATCGAGATGGGGCAGGGCATGGATGGCTTTGAAGTCTGCCGCCGGTTGCGGGCGACCGCGGCCACGCGCGACCTGCCGGTGCTGTTTCTTTCCAGCCACGATGAACTGGATGATCGCCTGCGCGCTTACGACGCCGGCGGCAGCGACTTCATGGCCAAGCCCTTCGTGCCCGACGAGGTCTTGCGCAAGGCGCGCCTGGCGATCCGTCACAAGCGCCGACAGGAGGCGTCGGTGGCGGAAGTTCGCGCCACCTCCGACACCGCCATGACCGCGCTCACCAGTCTCGGCGATTCCGAGGTTACGCTCAAGTTCAGCCGTTCGGCGCTCGGCTGCCGCACGCTGCGGGCGTTGGCGGCGCTGGTGATCGAGGCCATGAGCCGCTTTGGCGTCAATTGCCATGTGCAGTTGCGCACCCCCGGCGAAGTGTTGACGTATTCGCTTCAAGGCCCGGCCTCGCCGCTGGAAGAATCGGTGATCGAAGGCTCGAAAGCCATGGGGCGGGTTTTCAGTTTTTCGAACCGGCTCATCGTCAACTACGACAGCATTTCGCTGCTGATCACGGACATGCCCATAGCCGACAACTCGCTCTGCGGCCGCATCCGCGACCAGGCCGCGATGGTTGCCGAAACCGCCGAACTGGCGGTCGGCAACATCAAGCTGCGCCGCGATGCCATCCTCCGCGCCGATGAATTGCGCACGCTGGCGGATGTCACCCGCCAGGCCGTCGATACATTGCGCGTCGGTTATCGCGAGATGCAGATTGCGACGCGCCTCGAACTGGAAACCATGACGAACACCATCGAGGACCTGTATGTTCATCTCGGGCTTGGTAACAGCCAGGAGTTCACCATCAGCGACACCGTACACAACGCCGTTGATCGCGTCCTCACCCTGTTCGAAGGCGGCAGCCGGCTTGACGGCAGCTTTGCCAGTATCATCGCCGGGCTGACCCGGGCCAGCGAATACGCAGACATCCAGGATGATGAACCCACCCAAACCGTGGAGATATGGTGATGAACACCGCAAACAATCCGCAAGTACCCCGTCCAACTATTCTGGTGGTGGACGATGCCGCCGACAGTCGCGCCATCTGCGACGAATACCTGCATGACCATTACCAGATCCGCGAGGCCGCTTCGGGCGAGGAAGCGCTGCTTGGCTTGCAAGCCGACCCGCTGCCCGACTTGATATTGCTTGATGTCGTGATGCCGCATCTCGATGGCTTTGCCGTCTGCCAACGTCTGCGGCAAGACCCGCGCACCCGGGATATACCGGTCATTTTCTTCACCGTGCTGGACGCTGAAGCCGCCGAAGAGGCGGGCTTGTCGCTGGGCGCCGTCGATTTCGTGACGAAACCGATTCATCCCGATACCCTGCTGGCGCGCATTCGCAATCATCTGACGCTGGCGCACGCCCGGCGCGACCTGAAATTGGCCAATACGGTGCTCGAACAGCGCGTGGCGGAGCGGACACAGCACCTTGAGCAGGCGCTGTTGGACGCCGCAGCCGCCCAACGCGCCAAGAGCGAATTCCTGTCCAACATGAGTCACGAAATTCGCACGCCGATGAATGGCATTCTCGGCATGGGCAGATTGCTCCTGATGGATGCCGATTTGAAAGAGTCGCAGCGCGCGCTGGCCACCACGCTCATCAGCAGCGCCGAATCGCTGACGGCGCTGCTCAACGACATTCTCGATTTTTCGGCCGCCGAAGCCGCTGCCTTGCCGATCCAGCCGAATCTTTTCGCCGTGCGCCATGTGGTCGCGACGCTGGAGAAATTGTTCGAACCACGCGCCGCTGCCAAGGGCCTGGCCTTCTCCTGCGCCATCGATTCCGCCGTGCCGAGCTGGCTGGTTGGCGACGCGGGACATTTGCGGCAGATTTTGCTGATGCTGCTCGACAATGCCTTCAAGTTCACCGCCGCCGGCGGCATCATGCTGCGGGTAACGGCGGACGGTGAAGCCGTGGCGGAGGGTGATAACGCGGCGGACAGCACGGTGCTGCGCTTCAGCATTGAAGATAGCGGCTGCGGCATCCCGCCGGCGCTGTTGCCGCGCATCTTCGAACCCTTCACGCAGGCCGATGGTTCGCTCACCCGCCGGCATGGCGGTAGCGGCCTCGGCTTGGCGCTGGTGCGGCGACGGGTCGATCTGCTGCGCGGCAAAATCAACATCTTCAGCACGGACGGCCGGGGAACCCGGATTCAGGTCGACCTGCCCTTTACGGGGTCGGGATCAACCTGAATGTTTGCCGTGTCGCTAGCGCCGACTTTCCGCGTGGGACAAGCGCAATCCATGGGTTTATCATTGAAAATGTAAACTGTTACGTTACAATATCATTAATGATAGCTCGGCAAGCTGAAATT
>JAIFMO010000001.1 GCA_020048435.1 Sulfuritalea sp. | reverse complement strand
GCCGTGCTGGCGGGAAGTAGATCAGCCGAGTAAAAGTGATCGCCGGGCTTGAATGTACGGGTGCTGCCGTCTTGTAGGCCGATTTTCATTTCACCGCTGAGTACAAATAGCCACTGTTCCTCGGAAGTGCAGTGAAACTGGCTACGGAAACCAATGGGGCTTTCGCGAAGTTGGCAGCCGATCGCAGGCAAAACCGCCGACAACATGGATTGAGGCGTCCCTTCGGTCAGTGCGACCTGTTCTTCGCGAAATTTCGCCCGGCCATCTGCATCGGTGTACAGAATAACTTTCGTGAAATTGGACATTGTTTGCCTCCGACTGTCGTATGAAGCATTGATGCAACTTGGGGTTGGCAGCTATAGGGATCGCCGGACTTTCGCTATTCCGATCCCCTGAAATGCCCCTCCGGGACCCAAAATGCAAAAAGCCCAACCGGGATGGCTGGGCTAAGTGCAAGAACCACAACAAAAATTCGGTGGCTCCCCGACCTGGGCTCGAACCAGGGACCTACGGATTAACAGTCCGGCGCTCTACCGACTGAGCTATCGAGGAAAAACATAAGGTTACATGTGTTTCTGGGTCAAATGCTTTAATTCTTATGCTGTTACTTTGCCCAGCAACGGCGCGCAGTCTAAAAAAGTATCAAGACGAAGTCAACTCAATATCTCTATCGGTCAAGCCGCAGGGTTGAAGAGCCCGCTCCTACCTTTGTCGAATCGAACATGAGCGACTGGAAGCTAGGTGCTGCCGAGGTGGCCTTCCAACCATCAGATCAGGCGGCGGAGGCCTGGTCGAGTTCAAAGGCTTTATGCAGCACACGCACGGCCAGTTCGAGGTATTTCTCGTCGACGACCACGGAAATTTTTATTTCTGACGTGGAGATCATCTGGATATTGATGCCCTCCTCGGCCAGTGTGCGGAACATTTTGCTCGCCACGCCAGGATGAGAGCGCATGCCGACGCCGACGGCGGAAACCTTGCAAATATGGTTGTCACCCTCGATGGCGCGTGCGCCAACATGCTGCTTGATCTGCTCCTCGAGAATTTTTTTGGCGCGGGCGAATTCTCCGCGGTTGACCGTGAAGGAAAAGTCCGTCGTGCCGTCATGAGCAACGTTCTGGATGATCATGTCGACGTCAATGTTGCTTTCGGCGATAGGGCCGAGTATCTGATAAGCGATACCAGGGCGGTCAGGCACGCCCTGCACGGTAAGCTTGGCTTCATCGCGATTGAAGGCGATGCCGGAAATTATCGGTTGTTCCATATTGGTGACTTCCTCGAATGTAATCAGCGTACCGGACGTCTCTTGGCCCTCCTCCTCGAAGCTGGAGAGTACGCGTAGCTTGACCTTGTATTTTCCGGCGAATTCGACCGAACGGATTTGCAGTACCTTGGAACCGAGGCTGGCCAGTTCAAGCATTTCCTCGAAGGTGATCCGGTCGAGTTTGCGCGCCTCGGGCACTATGCGCGGATCGGTGGTATAGACGCCATCGACATCGGTGTATATCTGGCATTCATCGGCCTTGAGCGCGGCGGCCAGTGCCACGCCCGAGGTATCAGAGCCACCACGACCGAGGGTGGTGATGTTGCCGTACTCATCAACCCCCTGAAAGCCGGCAACGATTACCACGGTATCGCTATCGAGGTCCCGCCGCATATTGGCCTCGTCGATGCCGAGGATGCGCGCCTTGGTGAACGTCGAGTCGGTCAGCACCTTGACCTGGGCGCCCGTGTAACTTTTGGCCTTGATGCCAATATCCTTGAGCGCCATCGCCAGCAGGGCAATGGTGACCTGTTCGCCAGTCGATATCATTACATCGAGTTCGCGTGGATCGGGCTGCGGAGAGACATCTTTGGCCAGCGCAATGAGGCGGTTGGTTTCGCCACTCATCGCCGATACAACGACGACGACGTGATGCCCCTTCGCCTTCCAGCGCGCCACGCGCTTGGCCACATTACGGATACGATCAGGCGAACCCATTGAGGTACCGCCGTATTTTTGAACTATGAGCGCCATGTCCCGGATCTAAGAAATTATTTCAAAAAAGCGCACGATTATAGTCTTCCAGATTCATCGCGCAAAATTCAATTGCCATTCGGCAAGAATGCGGCAACTGGTACCTACTTAAGGGCAGTTACGGCCGCTATCGCATTGGCGACGTAGCCGATATTCCGGGTATTCAGCGCGGCGACGCAGATGCGGCCGGTGCCGACGGCGTAGATGCCGTACTCGTCGCGCATTTTTTCCACTTGGGCTAAGGTGAGGCCCGTGTAGGAGAACATGCCGCGCTGAACATTGATGAAGGAAAAGTCCTGGGCGCCTGCGGCCTTGAGCTTTTCGACGAGGCTGGAACGCATGACGCGGATACGGTCGCGCATGCCAGCGAGTTCGTCTTCCCACATCTGGCGTAGTTCGGGGCTGGTCAGAACCGCAGCAACGACGGCGCCGCCATGAGTGGGCGGGTTGGAGTAGTTGGTGCGGATCAAGCGCTTGACTTGCGAGAGCACACGGGCCGACTCGTCCTTGCCGGCGGTGACGATGGACAGTGCGCCGACACGTTCGCCGTAAAGGGAGAAAGACTTGGAAAAGGAGCTGGCAACGAAGAATTGCAGGCCGGAGGCGGCGAATAGATCGACAGCCACTGCATCGGCTGCGATGTCGTCGGCAAAGCCCTGATAGGCCAGATCGATGTAGGCGACGAGATCGCGCTCCTTGACGGCGGCGACAACCGCGGCCCACTGCGCGGTAGAGAGGTCGGCGCCGGTGGGATTGTGGCAACAGCCGTGCAACACGACAATGGATCGGGCGGGCATCGCGGCGAGTGAAGCCTGCATGCTTGCGAAGTCGACGCCGCGCGTGGTGGCGTCGTAGTAGGCGTAATTCTCGACCGTGAAGCCGGCGCCCTCGAATAGTGCACGGTGGTTTTCCCAACTAGGGTCGCTGATATACACGGCAGCATCCGGCAGCAGGCGCTTGAGATAATCGGCGCCGACCTTGAGTGCGCCGGTACCGCCGAGGCACTGGCATGTGATGGCGCGGCCAGCGGCCAGGAGTTCGGAATCCTTGCCGAAGAGCAGGTTCTGAACTGCGCCGTTGTAGGCAGGTGAGCCCTCAATGGGCTGGTAGCCTCGCGGTGGCTGTGTTTCCAGCCGGATTTTTTCGGCGGCCTTGACGGCGGCGAGGAGCGGAATCTTGCCGTCGTCACCGAGGTAAACGCCTACGCCGAGATTGACCTTACTTGGATTTTTATCGGTATTGAAGGCTTCATTGAGACCAAGAATCGGGTCGCGCGGCGCCATGGTGACGTTGGCAAAGAGAGACGTGATCATTTCAGCTCCTGGGGTCGGGGGGAATTTCGGGCAAGCGCGCGATAATAGCCGATTCGTCGGGTTCGCCCGTCCATGCGTTTTATTGAATTTCCTGATGGAAGAACAAGTTCCCGCGTCCATTCCCGTCGTCAGCTTCCTTGGCAGCCCATTTCGCCTGCACCAGCCTTTCTTGCCGGCCGGCGACCAGCCCGAAGCGATTCGCCTGCTGATAGAGGGCATCGAGGACGGCTTGAGTTTCCAGACCCTGCTCGGCGTCACCGGTTCGGGCAAGACCTACACCATGGCCAACGTCATCGCCCGCCTCGGGCGACCAGCGCTGGTGTTGGCCCCGAACAAGACGCTGGCGGCGCAACTCTACTCGGAGTTTCGCGAATTCTTTCCCGAAAACGCTGTGGAGTATTTCGTTTCCTATTACGACTACTACCAGCCTGAAGCTTATGTTCCATCTCGCGATCTGTTCATCGAGAAGGATTCGTCGATCAACGAACACATCGAGCAGATGCGCCTTTCCGCCACCAAGAGCCTGCTGGAGCGGCGCGACGTAGTGATCGTGTGCACGGTGTCAGCGATCTACGGTATCGGCGATCCGGTCGATTACCATTCGATGATCCTGCACCTCAAGGAGGGCGAAAAGCTGGGCCAGCGCGACATCATTCGCCGCTTGGCCGAGATGCAGTACGAGCGCAACGACATCGATTTTCAGCGTGGGTGCTATCGCGTGCGCGGTGACGTTATTGACGTCTTCCCGGCCGAGCATGCAGAGAGCGCCGTGCGCATCAGCCTCTTCGATGAGGAAATCGAATCGCTGACCTTGTTCGATCCGCTGACCGGCCACAAGCGGCAAAAGCTCGGCCGCTTCACCGTGTTCCCGTCCAGCCACTATGTCACGCCGCGCACCACGGTCTTGCAGGCCATCGAGAAAATCAAGCAGGAGTTGCGCGAACGCATCGAGTTCTTCCAGACGAATCAGAAGCTGGTCGAGTGCCAGCGCATCGAGCAACGCACGCGCTTCGACCTCGAAATGATGGATCAGCTCGGTTTCTGCAAGGGCATTGAGAATTACTCGCGGCATCTGTCCGGCCGCAAGGCCGGCGAACCGCCGCCGACGCTCTACGATTACCTGCCGCCCGACGCGCTAATGTTCGTCGATGAATCGCACGTTGCCATCCCGCAGGCTGGCGGCATGTACAAGGGCGACCGTTCGCGCAAGGAGAATCTGGTCGATTACGGCTTCCGTCTGCCATCGGCGCTGGACAACCGGCCGTTGAAATTCGATGAGTTCGAGCGACTGATGCCGCAGACGGTGTTCGTCTCGGCCACGCCATCCGTCTATGAGGCGGAGCATCAGGGCCAGGTGGTGGAGCAGGTGGTGCGGCCGACCGGACTGATCGACCCCGAAGTGATCGTGCGGCCGGCCAGCACGCAGGTGGACGATCTGCTGACCGAAATCAAGAAGCGCATCGCCGTCGGCGAGCGGGTGCTGGTCACCACGCTGACCAAGCGGCTGTCGGAACAGCTCACCGAGTTTCTTGGCGACAACGGCATCCGTGTGCGCTACCTGCACTCGGACATTGATACCGTCGAGCGGGTCGAGATCATCCGCGACCTGCGGCTGGGCCTGTTCGATGTGCTTGTCGGCATCAATCTGTTGCGCGAGGGGCTGGATATTCCCGAGGTGTCGCTGGTGGCGATTCTTGATGCCGACAAGGAAGGTTTCCTGCGTTCCGAGCGTTCATTGATCCAGACCATGGGCCGCGCCGCGCGCCACATCAACGGCACGGCAATTCTCTACGGCGACAAGATCACCGAGTCGATGCGCAAAGCCATTGCCGAGACTGGGCGCCGCCGCGCCAAGCAGGTGTTACACAATGAAGCGCATGGCATCATCCCCAAGGGGGTGACGAAACGCATCAAGGATCTTATCGATGGCGTGTACGACAGCGAGGCGGCGGGGCGCGAACTCAAGGCGGCGCAAGAGTCGGCGCGTTACGAGGCAATGAGCGAGAAGGCTATGGCCAAAGAAATCAAGCGACTCGAAAAGGCCATGCAAGAGCACGCCCGGAACCTCGAATTCGAACAGGCCGCCGCCGCGCGCGACGAGCTGTTTCATCTCAGGGAACGGGCCTTCGGCGCCGCGCCGCATCCAGCGCAATGAGCTGAAATGGGGGCCGGGGCAAGGCGCATGCGTTACGCGCCCCCCAGCGCCTTGTAAAGGCTGGCGGCGGTGGCCGCGCGTGCGCGCCGTGCCGCCAGCGCCGACTGTTGCGCGGCGAAGTGTTCGCGCTGGGCGTCGAGCAGTTCGAGATAGCTGGATACGCCCGCCAGGTGCCGCGCCTCGACCCGTTGCAGGCGTTCGCCCTGCGCCGCGGTGGCGGCTTCAAGTGCCTGCAACTGTTCGCCGTAACGGTCACGGGCGGCGAGCAGGTCGGCTATTTCGCGGAAGGCCTGCTGGATCGTTTTTTCATATTCGGCCACGGCAATGTTCTTGCGCGCTTCGGCGAGGTCGACATTGCCGGCGCTACGGCCGCCGTCGAACAGCGGCCACTTGATCAAGGGCACGAAGCTCCAGGCGCCACTGCCGGCGTCGAACAGGCCCGCCAGCGCGTGACTGGCGCTGCCGGCGACGGCGGTGAGGGAAATGCGCGGCAGGAAGGCGGCGCGGGCGGCGCCGATGTTGGCGTTGGCAGCGATCAGCTTTTGCTCGGCGGCGAGCACGTCGGGGCGGCGCAGCAGTACGTCGGAAGGTAAATCGACGCGCAATTCTGCCGGGTCGGCCAGTGCGTCGGTCGCCGCGGTAGTCGCTGCTGTCGCAGTCGTTACCGTCGTTGCTGCTGGCAGCAGTTCTGTGCTGTTGCCAACCAGCAGACGCAGGGCGTTTTCGGCCGCCGCTTTTTGTCGGGAGAGATTGGCGGATTCGGCGCGGGCGGCTTGCCAGGCGCCATCGGCGGCGAAGTAGTCGAGGTCGTTGGCGAGGCCGACATCGCGCCGCTTCTCGATCAGGCGTCGGCTTTCCTCGCGACTCTTCGTTGCGGCTTCGGCCAGCGTCAGGCGGCGATCAAGTTCCAGCAGGCTGAAATATGTCGAGGCGACGTCGCTGATCAGCGTCAGGCGAAAGGCGCGCTGGGCGAAGTCGCTGGCGAGGAAGTTGGCGCGTGCGGCATCGTTGAGATTTTTCACCCGGCCCCAGAAGTCGAGTTCAAAGGCGGCGATGCCGAGATTGGCGTCGTAACGCTGGCTGCTCGACGAGCGGCCGGTAGCCGACAGATCGGCGGGCGTGAGTGCTGCTTGCCGCTGGCCGCTGACGTCGATCGTCGGGAAACGGTCGGCGCGCGCAAGGCCGGCCTGCGCGCGGGCTTCGTCGACGCGGGCGACGGCGATCCTGAGGTCACGATTGTGTTCCAGCGCGGCGGCAATCAGGGCTTGCAGGCTGGCATCGGGGAAGAAGTTGTGCCAGTCGTCCGCTACCGCCGCTTTTCCCGTGACTTGTGCCGTACCGCTAGCGCCGACTTTTTGCGGCCACTGTTCCGGCACGGGGGCGACGGGGCGCTTGTATTCCGGGGCCAGCGAACAGCCGGCGACAGCCAGTACCGCAATGAGCAGCAGTGACTTATTCATGATCTTTCTCCTCATGGTGGCGGGCGTGGCCGGGGAAGATGCGCCGCACCACCACGAAAAATACCGGCACGAGGAACACCGCCAGCACCGTTGCCGCGATCATGCCGCCCATGACGCCGGTGCCGATGGCGTGGCGACTGTTGGCGCCTGCGCCGGTGGAAATCGCCAGCGGCAGCACGCCGAAGATGAAGGCGATCGAGGTCATCAGGATTGGCCGGAAACGCAGCCGACAGGCTTCTAGCGTGGCTTCGATCAATTCCTTTCCCTGCTCCTGCAACTCGCGGGCGAACTCGATGATCAGGATGGCGTTCTTGGCCGACAAGCCGATGATGGCGATGAGGCCGACCTTGAAATAGACGTCGTTGGGCAGGCCGCGCAGCATCACGGCCGACACCGCGCCGAAAACGCCGAGCGGCACCACCAGCATCACCGCGAAGGGGATCGACCAACTCTCGTAGAGCGCGGCAAGACAGAGGAAAACCACGATCAGCGAAACGGCGAAGAGGAACGGTGCTTGCGAGCCGGACTGGCGTTCCTCATAGGAAGTACCCGACCACTCGAAGCCGACGCCCAGCGGCAGTTGTTTCGCCACTTGTTCCATCGCTGCCATCGCATCGCCGGTCGAGCGGCCAGGGGCGGCGCTACCGGAAATCTTCATCGCTGGCAGACCGTTGTAGCGGTCAAGTTTCGGTGAGCCCACGATCCACTTGGCGGTGGCGATTTCAGCGAGCGGAATCATGTCGCCGCGGCCGTTCCTGACCGGCAGTCGCAGAATATCCTCTGGCGTGCGCCGCACGTCGGCGTCAGCCTGCATCTGCACGCGCAGGATGCGGCCCTGGCGCACGAAGTCGTTAATGTAGGCGGTGCCGAGCATGGATTGCAGCGTGTCGTTGAGATCGCCGAGATCGATACCGAGCGCGCGCGCCTTGAGCCGATCGACGTCAAGCAGCACCTGCGGCCCGGCTTCCTGGCCCTCGGGCCGCACGCCGACCAGCGCGGCCTGTTTGCCCGCCAGACCTAGCGCCATGTTGCGCGCTTCGAGCAGTTTTTCCCGTCCCAGACTGCCGCGATCCTGCAGGCGGAAATCGAAGCCGCCGACGGCCGCCAGTTCTGGAATCGGTGGCACGTTGACGGCAAAGATCATCGCTTGCTTGATGCGGAAGAAGGTCATGTTGGCCCGCTGTACAAGCGCGGCCGCGCCTTGCTCCTTGGCTGGTCGTTCGTCCCAGCCCTTCAGCCGCACGAAGGCGATGGCGGCGTTCTGGCCACGGCCAAAGAAGGAAAAGCCGGCGACACCGATGACGTGCTCGACTTCCTTCTGATTGAGGTAATGCTGCTCGACGGTGGCGAGTACCTCGATGGTGCGCTCACGCGTCGCCCCCGGGGGCAACTGGACGATGCTGAGGAAGTAGCCCTGATCCTCGTCGGGCAGGAAACTGCCGGGCAGTTTGGTAAACAGCCAGCCGGTCGCCACCAGAATCACGCCATAGACGAGCAGCCAGCGGCCGGGTCGGCCCAGCATGCGGCGGGTGGTGCCCACGTAGTTTCGCGTCGTTGCGGCAAACTTGCGGTTGAACCAGCCGAAGAAGCCGGTCGAGGGCAGCACGCCAACCGTTCCCTCCTGGTGTTTGAGCAGCGTTGCGCACAGGGCCGGGGTGAGCGTCAGCGCCATCAGCGCCGAGAAAACCATGGTTAGCACCAGCGTTACAGCAAACTGACGGTAGATGGCGCCGGTGGATCCACCGAAGAAAGCCATCGGCACGAACACCGCCGAAAGCACGATGGTGATGGCGATGATGGCGCCGAAGATCTGGCCCATGGCTTTGTAGGTTGCTTCGCGCGGCGGCAGGCCTTCTTCGCTCATGATACGTTCAACGTTTTCAACCACGACGATGGCGTCGTCGACGACAATCGCAATGGCCAGGACCATAGCGAACAGCGTCAGCACATTGATCGAATAGCCCAGCAGATAGAGGCCGATCAGCGCGCCGAACAGCGCTACCGGCACGACGATGGTGGGAATGAAGGTGGCGCGGACGTTTTCGAGGAACAGGTACATCACGAGTACCACCAGCACCATTGCCTCGATCAGCGTTTTCACCACTTCGCGGATCGAGATGTCGACGAAGGTCGAGGTATCGTAGGGCACCATCCAGTCGATGCCCTTGGGGAAGTACTTCGCCTGCTCGGCCATGGTGGCCTTGACCGCCTTGGCCGTATCCAGCGCGTTGGCGCCGGGCGACATGCGCACGGCAATGGCGGCCGTTGGCTGGCCGTCAACACGGGCGGCGATCGAGTAATCCTGGGCGCCAAGCTCGACGCGGGCAACGTCCTTGACCCGCACTGTCGCGCCACGGATGTCGCTCTTGACGATGATGTCGCCAAACTCCTGCGGCGTGGTCAGGCGGCCGCGGGTGACGATGGTGGCCGCATATTCCTGACCCGGTGCGGCGGGGATCTGGCCGAGTTCGCCGGTGGCGATCTGCACGTTCTGCGCGCGCACGGCCTTGGCGACGTCGGCTGGGGCGAGGCCAAAGGCCTGCAGGCGGTCGGGTTTGAGCCACAGCCGCATCGAATACTCGGTGCCGAACATCATTGCTTCGCCGACGCCCTGCGTGCGGCGGATGCTTTCGAGCACGTTGGCCGCGGCGTAACTGCCGAGCGCCACGTTGTCTAGCGACTTGTCGGGCGAGAACAGCGCGGCGATCAGCAGGAAGTTGCGCGCCGACTTGGCCACGGTGACGCCGAGCCGGCGTACATCTTCGGGCAGACGCGCTTCGGCGCGCTTGATGCGGTTCTGCGTTTCGACCGAGGCGAGGTCGAGGTTGGTGCCGGACTCGAAGGTAAGCGTGATGGTGCCGAGGTTTTGCTCGGACGATGAGTCCATGTAGAGCAGGCGGTCGATGCCGTTCATTTCCTGCTCGATCAGCGCCACAGCGGTTTCCTCGACTACCTGCGCCGAAGCGCCGGGATAGGTGAGGGTAATCGATAGGGCCGGTGGGGCCACGGCCGGGTAGCTCGCCACCGGTAGTTGGCGCAGCGCCAGACTGCCACCAAGGATGATGATGAGCGCAATGACCCAGGCGAAGATGGGACGATCGATGAAGAAGCGGGCGAACATGGCTTACTTCTTTTCTTCGGTGGGTTTGGCTGCGGGAGTGGCTGCAGCGGGCTTGGCGGGCGGTGCGGATGTCGTTGCTGGTGTTGCAACCGTGGGCGCAGCGGGCGGCGCCTGCATGATCGGCGCCGCCGGGTTCCACTGGACGGGCTTTACCACCGTGCCGGGGCGGGCTTTCTGCAAGCCGTTGACGATTACCTGGTCACCAACCTTGAGACCCTCGGTGATGATGAAATCCGTACCAGACATGGCGCCGGTCTTGATCGGGCGTGGCGTGGCCTTGCCTTCGGCATCGACGGTCATGACCAACTGCCCGGTCGGGCCGCCCTGTACGGCCCGTTGTGGCACGCGGATGGCATTGTCCAGCTCAGCCTCCGGCAGACGAACCCGGACGAAGGTGCCTGGCAGCAGTTCACGGCGCGGATTGGGAAATTCGGCGCGCAACACCACGGCGCCGCTGTTGGGGTCGACGGCGAGATCGGTAAATTGCAGGAGGCCTTTCTCGGCGTAGATCGAACCGTCTTCGAGCAGCAGTTCCACCTTGGCGGAGTCGGATTTCTTCTGCTTGCCGGTTTTCACCGCCTGCTGCAGGCGCAGCAGGTCGGAATAGGATTGCGAGAATTCCACGCGGATCGGGTCGAGTTGCTCGATGGTGACGAGGTGCGTCGCATCACCCTTGCCGACCAGGGCGCCCTCGGTGACCAGCGCGCGGCCGGCGCGGCCGGCAATCGGCGCTCGCGGCACGGCGTTTTCGAGGTCGAGCCTGGCCTTGGCGAGTGCCGCCTCCGCCTGCTTCTGTTTTGCCAGGGCGCCGTCGTATTCCTGCTGGCTGACGGCCTTGATGTCGAGCAGGGGCTTGTAGCGGTCGAAAGTCGCCTTGGCGGCGGCGAGGTCGGCTTCGGCAGCCGCTGCCTGCGCCTGGAAAGTGCGGGCGTCGATCTGGAACAGCGGCTTGCCGGCGGCGACGTCGCTGCCTTCGGCGAACAGGCGCTTTTCCAGCACACCTTCGACGCGGGCGCGCACCTGCGCCGAACGGATCGCCAGCAACCGGCCGGGCAGATCCTGGGTAAGGGTGGCGTTGCCGGTCTTGACGGTGATGACATCCACTTCGGGCGGCGGCATGACGGCAGCGGCTCCGGCGGCGGCTGTCGGAGCCTTCTTTTCACCCTCGCCGCAGGCGGCAACGAGCGACAACACCGAGGCGAGCAGAATTAGAGTGGATGTGTTTTTCATGAGGTGCTCCGTGGCGTGGCGGAATTTTGGATTGTGCTTTGGCTTGCGGGTGCAAAGGCTTGCAGAAAACAATCGATGATGCGGACTGCCTGGTCTGGGTTGGGCTCCGCTGGTGGTTGGCCGGAAAAGAGCGCCTGGCTGCGCTCGGCGCCAACCAGCATCGACAGTAGCATGGTGGTGGTGAAGCCAACATCGTCTTGACGCAGTTCGCCCAGATCCATCGCCTGCTGCAAGACAGCGCAAAGACGGGATGCCGTCTGCGCCGGACCTGTTTGGTAAAAGGCTGCCGCCAGTTCGGGAAAGCGCACCGTTTCACCCATGATGGCGCGATAAAAGCCCAGTCCGGTCGGGCTCAGCAGTTTTTGGCGGTACACACAACCGAAGCGCGTCAAACGTTCGCGCAAATTCTGCCCATCCTCGTCGAGGGTGATCAGCATGTCAGCGGTGGTCAGGCGGATCACTTCGCCGAACAGGTCGGCCTTGCAGGGAAAGTGGTTGTAGAGGGTCTGTTTTGCCACACCGGCCCGTGCCGCAATGCGTTCAACGCTGACGCGATAGCCTTCTTCGAGAAAGCCGGCGGTGGCGGCATCGATCAGGCGCGAGCGGCTGTCACTGGTTTGGCTGTCGTCGGCGAGGAGGGAGGGCATGCGTTTTGAAAAAAATAGACTAGACCGTCCAGTCTATTCGTAGCTACCGGTATTTTGCAAGCAGGAGATTGGGAAATACATCAATCGAAACTTGGGGTTGAAGGTGTCGGGATCAGTCGCTGTTACTTATTTTGAAGCCTGCAGCGGTGTCCTGACCAAGCAACTCGACGAGTTTCGGCATAACTGCGGCCATGGTTCCAGCCAAGGTCCACGGCGGGTTGACGATGAACAGGCCGCTACCGTGCATGCCAAAGCCGTCGGCCGCAGGTGCATGTACCGTGAGGCTTACGTCAAGCCACTTGTTGTGGAGCTTGTGCAGCTTTTCCGGCAACTGGAGCGCCGTGCCGAGCTGAATTAGCGGATACCAGACCATGAACATGCCGGTGGTGAAGCGGCTGATACCCTCTTTCAGGGCACCGATCACACGCACATAGTCCTGTTTGTCTTCGTAGGAGGGGTCGATCAGTGTCAGCCCCCGGCGCGGCGGGGGCGGCAGCACCGACTTGATTTCGATGAAGCCGTCCGCTTGACGGATGGCAACTTGGCGGGCGTCGTCGCGAAAATTTCGTTCGAGCAGGCCAACGTCGGTGCTGTGTAGTTCAAAGAGACGCAGGCGGTCATCCGGACGCGCCAACTGGTGCGCAATCAACGGTGAGCCGGGATAGTGCCTGAGCTTGCCATCCGGGGCGGTATTTAGCCGCTTGACCTGGTCTACATAGTCGGCCAGGGCCGCAGGCAAATCGACGTCACCGCTTCGGGCGATTTCATGTCGCCAGAGCCGACTTATACCCTCTTCGAACTCGGCGTTCTTCTTTGCGTAGTCGGAATCGAGTTTGTAGGCACCTGCGCCGGCGTGGGTGTCGATGAACCAGTAAGGCTTGTCCTTCTGGTTGAGATAACGTAGCAACTGCACGAGCACGCAGTGTTTGAGGACATCGGCGTGGTTGCCGGCATGGAAGGCGTGGCGATAGCTGAGCATGGTCGCAGGTAGAATCCGAAACCATGAATGATACGCAGGGAATCAGGATTTCGAAGCTGATGGCTGAGCGTGGGCTGTGTTCCCGTCGCGAAGCCGATGCCTACATTGAGCGCGGACTGGTCTTCGTCAATGGCGAGCGGGTGACGCAACTTGGCACGCGGGCCGCGCCCGACGCGACCATCACGCTGGCGGGAGAAGCGAAGGCCCAGCAGGCCAGCCAGGCGACCATTTTGCTGCATAAGCCGATCGGCTACGTTTCGGGCCAGGCCGAAGATGGTCACCAGCCGGCCATCGTTCTGGTTGGCCCTGGCAGCCACATGGCGAACGACAAACGGCGCTTTCAGCCTGGCCACCTCAAGGGACTGGCGCCAGCCGGCCGGCTCGACATCGACTCGACCGGACTGCTGGTGCTGACACAGGACGGCCGCGTGGCGCGGCAACTGATCGGCGAAGATTCCGATATCGAAAAAGAATATCTCGTGCGCGTCGAGGGCCATCTTGACGGGCGCGGCCTAGCTTTGCTCAATCATGGTCTTGCGCTCGATGATCAAAAGCTCAAGCCGGCCAAGGTAAGCTGGCAAAACGAGGATCAGTTGAGCTTCATCCTCAAAGAGGGCAAGAAACGCCAGATTCGCCGCATGTGCGAACTTGTCGGCCTGCGCGTTACCGGCCTCAAGCGCGTGCGCATCGGCCGCGTGAAACTGGGCGATTTACCGCTAGGGCAGTGGCGCTACCTGCGCGAGGGCGAACAGTTTTAGTGAAGTATCCGGATTTTGTGATTGATATTTCGTTTTGCGATGCAGTAGGTGTCGCTTCGCTGCTTCGATGAATGTGCTGGCTGTCTCCAGTCAGCCATTACCTTCCGCTCGGGAGCTTTGCTCCAAACCGGCCATTCAACCGGGGCCATCCTCCAAACCGGCCGTTCGACCGAAGTCACCAACGTTTCCCGCCTGAACGCCGGCAATGCAGCGTCAGCCGCCATTCGAATTCAATGCCGATAAGATAACGACCCGGCGACGCCATCATCGGCTCAGTTCATTTTTATTCTTGGATGCTTGTTTGGAGGCGCGACCCGGAATCGAACCGAGGTACACGGCTTTGCAGGCCGCTGCATAACCACTCTGCCATCGCGCCGTTGCCCTGATTAGGGG
>JAIFMO010000215.1 GCA_020048435.1 Sulfuritalea sp. | reverse complement strand
ATCACCCGCAAGATTCAGGAACTCGCCATCGACGACGGCAAGGAATGAGCATGGCGCGCCTGGAATTAACCCAATCCCGCGGCAAACCCGGTCACGGCTTGCAGCAGGCGGGCATGGGCGGCTGCTAGCGCTTCGAGGCGGGCGGCGACCTCGTCCAACTGTCCGTTTTTGGCGTGGGCTTCGAGCGTCTGGCACAGCGCCGGGATTTCGATGGCGCCGACGTAGGCCGCGCCACCCTTGAAGCTGTGTAACTGCTTGGCGGTGGTAACGGCATCGCCGGCGGCCAGCGCGCGGCGAATCTCGTCGAGGATTTGCGCCTGGTAGGGGCCGAACTTGTCGATGAAGGAAGCGAAACCCTCCGCGCTCGCATTGGCGCGCAGTTCGCTCAGGTGACGCAGGTCCAGCATCGCGGTGGCGCCCGCCGGCGTGGAGCCCAGCGCTGGCGAAGTGTCTGGCGAGGCATCCGCCACTGCCGGCTCGATGGCGGCCCTGGTCAACCACTTGGCAATAATGCGCTTGAGGCCCGCCACCATCACCGGTTTTGCCAGGACGTCATCGGTGCCGCTGGTGCGACAGCGTTCCAGGTCGCGCGGCAGGGCATTGGCGGTTATCGCCACGATGGGCAGGCGCTGCGCCTGGCCCTGTTGCTGTTCCTGGGCCCGCACCCGCAGCGTTGTTTCGTAACCATCCATGACCGGCATCTGGCAATCCATCAGCACCAGATCGGGGCGCCGTTCATCGATCAGGTCCAGCGCCTCGCGGCCATTGCCGGCAACCCGCACCGTCATGCCCATCGACTTCAGCAGTTCGGTCATCAGCACCTGGCTGGGCAGGTGATCCTCTACGACCAGAATATCGCCTCCCGGCAGTTGCGGCTGGGTGGCCAGGGTGGCCGTCTCCGCGGTGGCGTGGGCACGACTGGCCGCCTTGGCAACGTCCGCTGGCGTGGCACTGCCCAGCGTCACTTCGACGGTAAAGTGGGCACCGGGCCCTGACTGGCTTTCCAGCCGGAGGCTGCCGCCCATGCGGTGGGCCAGTTCGCGGGCGATAGGAAGGCCGAGACCGGTGCCGCCCTGCTCGCGGGCGCCACCGCCAGAGGATTGCCGGAAGGGCTCGAAAATATGTTCGCGATCCACCGCCGCCACGCCGATACCGGTATCGATGACCTCGATGCGGAGGCCGAAGTGTTCGATTGCGCTTTCACTTTTGCCTTCGTTATTGTCTTTGTGATCGCCTTCACCGCTGAGGGCGGCCGGCACCGCCAGCAATGTCGCCCGCAGCAGAACAGAACCGGCGGCGGTAAATTTGACGGAATTCGCCAGCAGGTTGTTGATAATCTGCCGCAGGCGCAGGGGGTCGCCGACGGCCCATAGCGGCAGCGCGGGGCTGATTTCCTGTCGCAGGTCCAGCCCCTTTCGCTGTGCGGCGACGCCGACCAGATTGACGCCATCGACAAGCAACTGGTGCAGGTCGAACACCTCCCACGCCAGTTCAACCCGCCCCGCTTCGATCTTGGCCAGATCGAGCGTGTCGTCGATCAGTTCCATCAGCGTTATGCCGGCGTCGTGCAGCATCGTCAGGAACAGACGGCGCTTTTCGTCGGGCAAGTCGGTTTGCAACAGGGTGGACATGCCGATGATGGCGTTCAGCGGGGTGCGGATTTCATGGCTGGTATTGGCCAGGAAACGTGATTTGGCCTCGTTGGCGGTTTCGGCCACCTCTTTGGCCCGCCGCAGCTCGACGTTGACGGCAGTCAGTTCCAGGGTGCGCTGGCCGACCATGATTTCGAGTGAGTCGCGATAAGCGCGCAGCGCGCCGTCACGCAGTTCGATATCGGCCAGCATCGCGTTGAAGACTTCAACCAGCAGCCCCAGTTCGTCGCGGCCCGACGTCGCGGCGACACGCAGGGAATAGTCATTGCTCGCGCGCACCTGCCGCGCCGTGTCGGCCAGCTGCTTGACCGGCTCGACAATGCGGTCGAGGAAGCGCAGCCCGAGCATGAGCGCCAGCAACAGAACCAGCAGATTGCCGCCGAGTGATAACGCTACCTGTCGCAGGAAGTTGGCGCGGACTTCGTTGGTGCTGGCCCGCAGGAAAATGCCGCCGATTACCTCGCCGTCGAGCAGGACCAGCTGGTACAGCGTGGTCGACGCCGACAGCAGGCTGAAGTACGGCAGATGCTCACGCAAACGGACGACCTCCTCCTCCAGGCCCGCGGCGTTGCCATAGGAAGCCAGGCGATAACCTTCCAGCGGATAGACGGCGGCCGCCTCGACTTCGGGTTGCGCGACAAGAATGGCCAGCGCTTTTTCCGCGGCCGGCTTGTCATGGAAGACGATGGCGGCGCCTGCCGCCACGCCGGCGGCGCGCGCCGTGGTTGACAGCGAATCTTGCAACTGACGCTGTACCTTTGTCCATTCGAGCACCGCGCCGCCGGCCATCGACACGGTGATGGCGGCGGCGGTGACCACGACAATCATCCGCAACAGTCGGAAACGGATGGAGTCGCGGTCGAGGTAGGCGCGAAATCGAAGCTGGGGCATGGTTTCTGTGCCGGAGGTATTCACCCGCTGTAGCTAATCGAAACCCCGGCGGGCGAGCCGCAACAACTCGGGATAAAAGCGCACTTCCGCGCGTTTGGCTGCAAGCAGATTGATGTCGAAACGCGGGCTGCCTTCTTGCAGGGAAATCTCGATCATGCCGCCCTCCCGCGCGAAACCGGCGTAGCCACTGATCGACAGTGCATGTCCCCGCGGGCGCGTATCGATTATCTCTTCCCAGCGACGGCGAGTATCGACATAGATCACGTCGCAGTCGCCTCCCCCGTCGAGGCGGATGACATTTAGCGGCTTGCCACGCACCAGCCGCCTGTTGAGCGCCTCGAACGCGGCAATTTGCCGGGGATCGTCGACGGCGAAGCACAGCCGCACGGCCGGCTCGCTGGCCGTTACGGCGGGCCATTCGGTGAACTTGAGGAAGTTGAACACCATGGCGGCGCGCACCGCGCTTTCCGATGCCGTCTCGACCGCGAAGACGGACGCAGGCAGCGTCGTCGCCAGCAGGGCGAATAGCAACAAGAGGGTGCGCCTGAAGATCATGAGTGCCACGTTTAGCGAGGCGTCCTTAAAACTTGTAGCGGATTTCCGCGTAGGCATTGCGCCTCGGTAGCGGCAGATAATCGGGGATGGAACTGCTGGTGTATTCCCGCGCATCGATGTCGCCCAGATTTCGTATCGAGGCAGCCACTTCCCAACCCTTGCGCGGGGAATAACGAATGGTCGTATCGACAAGGGTGCGCGACTCGATGGGTTGGCGCGTATCGCCGACCGGAACCAGATGCTTCCCGGCCCAGTTCGCCTGCAGGTTCCAGTTCCACGCTGGCAGGAAGGCCCAGTCGGTTCGCAGATAGCCTTGCTGTGCGGGCACGGCGAAGTTGAGGAACGGCGACTCCTCCATCCGGCGACGGCTGATGTTTCCGGAAAACCGCAGGGTAGGGGTCGCCTGCCATTGGGCTTCCGCCTCAACACCCTGCGTCACGTAGTCGCCGACGTTCTGGAATTGACCTGCGGAAGATGCAATGATTTGGCGCTGCGCGAAGCGATAGATATCGAGGCCCAGCGTCAGATTCGTCGCAACTAAGTAATTGAACGACAGATCCCAGGTTCGGGAGCGCTCCGGCTCGAGATTCGGGTTAGGTAACGATGCCGCGGTCGGGGAATAAAGTTCCTGATAGGAAGGTGCCCGGAATGCCTGGCCATACAGCAGTTTGGTGGTGAAGCGGTCAGTGCCTTGCCAGACCAGTCAGTTCCCATCGATCGGCGAACGACCAGACATCCTGAAGGAAGAGGTAGCGAACCTGGCGGGCCTTCTCCGGGGCGAAGGCGAAGGGCGTATCAGTCAGGTTGGTCAGCGGTGCGTTGGCTTTCAGCAGCGTCTTCCCCGTCGGATCCCTGGGGTCCTTGCCGTAATTGACCCAGTGCTCGACCGAATACAGATCCTGGCCGCTGTAGCCCGCGCCCAGCCGGATGGCATGGTTCTTTGCGCCGGTATACAGGCCGCTGGTCTCCAGACTCACACCGCGTTCGGCGGCGCGCTGCAAATTGAGTTCTCCAGCGAGATACGTACCGATCGCAGCGCCAGAACAATTGCTGACCGCAGTGCACTTGTAGCCTGGCGGGCGTTCCTGGAATCCGTCGCCCGAGGTGTAGTCGAGTTGGTAGTAACGCAGTTCGGCATTGAAGCCCCAGTTCCTGGCGGCCGAATCATTGTTGTAGAACAGGCCCAGGTTGGTGCGGTTGTCGCTACCCTTGGTGCGCGGGTCCAGCACCCCGCCGCCGGTCAGTCCGGTTTGCAGATTGGCATGGCCAACATAGTCGGCACTCAATCGCCAGTTGCCGTTGGCCATGGAGAAGCGCAGATCCGCCCCGTCCCAGCCATAGGGGGCGTGACCGGGCGCATAGGAAGCAAGGGTCTTGATACCCGCCTTGGCATCCTGGGCGGTCTGGCTATCGGCCAGAATCAACGGGTTATGTCCAGCGGTGTGTGACAGGTTGGCCGTCAAGCCGATATCGAAGTCACCCCACTTTGTGCCGTGCTGTAGCCAGCCTGACTGACTGTCGAAACTGCCGGCGCGAACACCTGCCTCGGATTGCCCGATGACACCGGCCGTTTTGGTGATGACGTTGATCACGCCCCCGGAAGCATCCGAGCCAAACAGGGCGGAGCCGGGACCGCGAATGATTTCGACCCGGTCGATCATTTCCGGCGATAGTCCTTTCCAGAATATGCCGGTACTCCAGTACAGGTCCTTGACGGGGGCGCCATTGACCATCAGCAGGGTTTGGGTGGCGGCAGCGCCACGAAACTGCACCAGTGGCCGGTAGCCAAACTGGTTCTCCCGGACATAGATGCCCGGCACGTTTTGCAGGATCTCCGTCAGATTGGTGGCACCGGTGGCCTTGATGTCTTCCGCGCTGATGACCGACACTATCGAGGGCGCCTTGGACAGGCTTTGCCTGGTTTTCGTCGAGATGGTCACGTTGATGGCCATGAGCTGTTCCAGGTTCAGCGCCAACAATTGGTCTAGCTCGGCGGTGCTTTCGGCGCGAACGGTCGGCAGGTGTAACAGTCCGAGCACCAGGATGGGGATGGCCAGGGTGTGGTTTTTCATATTTTTATGCCGTGTTTCCTGGTGGATTTTGGCGGACGCAGGACCAATGTCGCGCCGTGTTATGACGGGAGTGTATCCGCTTGGCGCGGGTTTGTGCTTTTCATGAGCGAGCGTTAATTTCGGCAGCGCCGGCGGAGCGAGGATAATTGGCGCGCAATGACGCAATCGCCACCCGCCATCACGCTGCCCGACAGCGCCCGGATCGACCTTGGTCGCATGGCCGCCCTGCTCGGCCCGCAGGCGCGGCGCTGGGATATCGATGCCGTCGCCGTCTGCGATTCAACCAACGCGCGCCTGCTGGAACGCGCCGCCGCCGGCGCGCCCACCGGCAGCGTACTGGTGGCTGACCGCCAGACGGCAGGCCGTGGTCGCATGGGCCGCGCCTGGTTGTCGACGCCCGGCGACAGCCTGACCTTTTCCCTGCTTTGGCGCTTTCCCGCTACCACCGCCTTGAGCGGCCTGTCGCTGGCCGTCGGCGTGGCGGTGGTGCGGGCGCTGCAAAAAGTCGGCGCTAGCGATACGGCAGACATTAGTACGATGAGTACGATGAGTACGATGGGCACGATGGGCACGATGGGTGCGATGGGCCTGATTGGCCTGAAATGGCCCAACGACGTGCTGAAAGACGGCAAGAAGCTCGGCGGCATCCTGATCGAGTTGTCGGGTAGCGGGGGGGCAAGCGCGGCGGCGGTGATCGGCATCGGCATCAACCTGCGCCTGCCCAATGATCTGCCGGCCGAATTGCGGGAAGCGGCCGCCGCCTTCGACACGGCATCCGGCCAAGCGCTCGATGTCCATCAGCTCCTGGCGGTCCTGCTGGGCGAGTTGCTGCCCGTGCTCGAACGCTTTGCCGCGCACGGCTTCGCGCCGCTGCGCGAGGAATGGCTGGCCTGCCACGCCTGGGCTGGACAGCCGGTGCGCGTGCTGGCGCCGCACGCCCCACCCATCGAGGGTCGCTGCGCCGGCATCGACAACGATGGCGCGCTGCTGCTGGCAACGGCGAGCGGCCTGCAACGCATACTTTCCGGCGACGTGTCGCTGCGGCAGGCATGAATTCCCCCACGAGCGCGGCGCCCGGTGGCGGCACGATCCTGTGCATCGACAGCGGCAACACGCGGCTAAAGTGGGGTTTGCGCCGGGGTTTGCGTGCGGGTTTGAGCGGAACGGAAGGCTGGCTGGCCCAGGGCGCCATCGCCCACGCGCAGGCCGGCGAAATCCAGTTGCCGGGCGCGCCGGAGCGCCTGGTCGCCTGCAACGTGGCC
>JAIFMO010000227.1 GCA_020048435.1 Sulfuritalea sp. | reverse complement strand
GATCCCGATGATGGCGTGCCACGATAAGTTGTAGATCGTCGGCGAGGTGTAGCGGAAGGACTCGATCTTGGCGTTACGCGTCATGATCCCGTCAAAGATGATTGCCCCGAGGAACGGCAGCAAATAGCCGTTATGCAAAGCCGTTGATTATGGAAAGTAGTTCACGCAGGAAGTGCTAACAGGCTGGTAATACGGGGATCGGCGAAGGTTCGTGTTGCCGAGTGCTCGACATAATTCCTGCGGTCGTCTGAAGTAGTGGTTCCACTTCAGGAGACCATTATGAACCACACGATCAAACATCGTGCCGTATCAGGCACACGGCAATCGTCGGCAACGACGGATCACATCGCCAAGGAACTTAACCGCTACGACGATCATCTGCGAGATGTGCGCGGTTTGGCCGCCGGCACTCGTAAGCACTGCACCCGTATCGTGGGGTATCTGTTGCACCAGAAATTTGCACAGCGACCTATTGAAATAGCCAAGCTGCGACCGGACGACGTGCTCAAATTTCTTGCCAGCCAACTTGATGCGTGTCAGACGCCGTCTCATGCATCGAAACTGGCGTCGGCACTGCGAAGTTATTTGCGTTACCGAACCACCTGCGGTGACCAGATCGACGCACTGCTCGCAGTCATAAAGAATCCGGTGCACTGGAACCTGGCGACATTGCCACGCGCACTTACGCCGGAAGATGCTGAGCGCGTACTGGCTTCATTTCCGGCTGCCTGTCGGTGGCCGAAACGCGACTACGCCATCGTGCGCTGTGCCTTGGACTTGGGGCTGCGTGCTGGTGAGATTGCACACCTCAAGATCAATGACATCGACTGGCGCGCCGGCACTGTCACGTTGAAAGGTACCAAGTCGCTACGACAGGACGTTCTGCCGTTGCCCATGGAAACTGGGCAAGCACTGGCCGACTATCTGCAACACGAGCGTCCATTCACCACCCATACTGCCGTCTTTGTCCGGAAACTCGATGCACAGGATCACGCCATTACGTCGATGGCGGTCCAGAAGGTGCTTAAGCACGCCTGCCAACGGGCGGGTCTGATGCACAGCAGCGGGCATGCCCTTCGGCACACCGTGGCCTGTCGTATGGTTGAGAACGGCAGTTCACTCAAGGAAGTGGCTGACGTGCTCCGCCACCGTTCGCTGAACACGACTCTGATCTACGCCAAGCTCGACACACCCAAGCTGGCAGCTGTTGCGTTGCCGTGGCCGGGGAGCACATCATGAGCGCGCGAATTGGCTTGCAGAAACGCATCGACGACTATATCGCCGAGCGACGTCGCCTGGGATTCCAGGTGCATTCGCGTCATACGCTTCTGACCAGTTTTGCCAACTATGTCGCTTCTCAGCGCCATCGCGGACCGTTGACGATCGACCTGATGGTGGATTGGGCGCGACAGGATAAGCGGCAGCGAGGAACGCCAACAACTTGGGCCGCGCGCCTCGCACGACTGCGGCATTTCATTTGCTATCTGAAACAGTTCGAGCCGGATACTGAAGTGCCCGATGAGCTGATCTTCGGCCCGGAGGCAGGCCGTGTGGCCCCGCACATTTACCACGAAGCGGAGATCATGGAATTGCTGGCCGCTGCCCGCAAGATTGGGCCACGGGGTAGCATACGCCCAGACACCTACGAGACGTTATTCGGTCTGATGGCATCCACCGGGTTGCGTGTTTCGGAGGCCATTCATCTGCGCGACGCCGATGTTGATCTCACTCGCGGGATGCTTACCGTGAGGCAGACCAAGTTTGCCAAGTCGCGCCAGTTGCCATTGCACCCCAGTACCGTCGTCGCTTTGGCGCGTTACCGGCGCCTGCGTGCCAAGCATGCCTCTACTACGAAGGATACGCCGTTTCTCATCGGCAGCCGTGGTCGACGCCTGGGGCAACCGATTGGCGCTCGCCAAGCCCATCGTGTCTTCAACGCACTGCGTGACAGTTTGGGTTGGGTCAATCGTGGGGCACATGACTCACAACGCCTTCATGATTTACGGCATACCTTTGCCGTCAGGCGTTTAACGCTTTGGCATGCCGAGGGTACCGATATTGAGCAGATGATGCTGGCTTTATCGACCTATCTTGGACACGCCAAGATCGTTCACACCTACTGGTATCTCACGGCCGTTCCAGAGTTGATGGCACTGGCCGGCGGTAAGTTCGAACGCTTCGCTAATTGCGAGGGAGACGGTGATGCGTAAGAAATCCAAACAGTCACCGTCATTCGCCGCACTGGTACAAGCCTATTTCACCGAGTACCTGACTCAACAACGGGCTCTCAGTCCGCAAACCATTGCGACCTACCGTGATGCCTTCATGTTGTTTCTCCGCTTTGCGGAATCCCGCCTGAGCAAGTCGCCAACAGACATGAAACTGGCGGACGTGACGCCCGACCTACTCATGGCGTTCCTCGATCATCTGGAACGTCAGCGGCACAACTCTGTGCGTAGTCGCAATGCACGACTGGCAGCGATACGATCATTCCTGAAGTTCGCTGCCCACCGAGATGTATCGTCAATGCAGGTGATTGAGCGCGCACTGGGCGTTCCCGTGAAACGCTTTGAGCGCCCGATTTTTGGTTACCTGTCTCGCGACGAGATGCTGGCAGTGATTGGCTCGCCTAATGGAACGTGGTTGAGCCAGCGTGATCACCTGCTATTTCTGCTGATGTACAACACTGGCGCCAGGGTATCGGAGATGATCGGCATCAAGGTCAGTGATGTCGTACTCGACGACAGTGCAGCGTGTGTGCATCTGCATGGGAAGGGTCGAAAGCAACGCAGCGTTCCACTCTGGCAATCGACGGTAAAGGCACTGCGAGCTTGGTTACGTAACAATATACAGTTCGAGACAGCATCACCTTTGCTGCCAAATCGCAACGGTCATGTGATGACGCGTGCCAACGTTACCCTGCGATTGACATTTGCCGTTCAGGCCGCCACATCGGTCCAGCCGAGCCTGGTGAATCGGCATATCTCACCGCACGTGATCCGACATACGACGGCAATGCATTTGCTGCAGTCCGGCGTCGACATCAGCGTCATCGCACTTTGGCTCGGTCATGAAAGCCCCATGACCACTCACCAGTACGTCGAAGCCGACTTGGCAATGAAGGAGCGCGCCTTGGCCAGACTCAGCGAACCTACAGCCAAAATCCAGCGCTATACGGCACCAGACTCGTTACTCGCCTTCTTGAAAAAGCTTTGATTATGTGAAGCACAAAACCGGCACCAGCCGCTCACCAGCAGCGGTTCGTGCCCACTCACCCCGGCTACTTTCCATAATCAACGGCTTTGCATAACGGCCATTGGACTAAACCGCTGACGCGGTAGTCGCGGATTGACGGTTGTCATGACGCCTTTACGCCAGCGGATGCTCGAAGACATGGCGATCCGCAACCTCGCCGAGAACACGCAATCGGCCTACATTCAGCAGGTCATCGCCTACGCAAAATACTTTCACCGTGCGCCGGACGAACTCGGTCCGGAAGAGATTCGTGCCTATCAGATTTATTTAACGCAGACCCGAATGCTCTCGGCCAGCAGTGTCAGCGTTGCAACCGGCGCGCTGCGTTTCCTGTACAAGGTAACGCTCAAGCGTCCCTGGGGTGTCGAAGAAATTCCGATGCCCAAGCGGCCCTTCAAGTTGCCTGTGATCCTCAGTCGTGAAGAAGTGTTGCACTTCCTGGACTCGATCGGCAACCTCAAGCATCGAGTTATTCTCATGACGGCCTATGCGGCGGGCTTGCGCATCTCGGAAGCCACCCACCTCAAGGTGACCGACATCGACAGCCAGCGGATGATGCTGCGGGTCGATCAAGGCAAAGGACGCAAGGATCGATATGTGATGCTCTCGCCGCGTTTGCTCGATGAGCTGCGTGCCTACTGGAAAGCCGCCCACCCGACGCTGTGGCTGTTTCCGGGTGACTTGCCCGGTCAGCCGATTACACGAGATGCCGTAGGGCAGGCCTGCCAGAAAGCTCACCGTGCATCGGGTATCAAGAAACCGATCACCCCGCACTCGCTGCGTCACGCGTTCGCCACCCACCTACTTGAGTCCGGCACCGATGTCCGCACCATTCAACTCCTGCTCGGGCACCGCAGTCTGGCCACCACCTCGCGCTACCTGAAGGTTGCTACCAGCACCGTGTGCGCCACCGCCAGTCCATTCGACTTCGACTTGCTACCCAAGGTTGAGGTACCACCGCCACCGCCGCCTCCAGCTCATTTCTGAGAAGAGACGTGCGTGCCACCGGGCTCGAGGTGGCGGACATCTTTCGCCAGGCCGGGCCCAGCTATCGCCAGCACCACGCTGACGCGCTCAGTCGCGGGCAGCGTTGCGTCATGAGTGCGATCGAGCGCTGCCGCACCGCCGCGCTCGGCGGACATGTCGAGCAGTGTGATTCCTGCGGTCACCAGCGCATTGCCTTCAACAGTTGCCGAAATCGTCACTGTCCGAAGTGTCAGTCCCTGGTACGCGCGCAGTGGCTGGAAGATCGCCAGGCCGATCTTATTCCCGTGGATTACTTCCACGTGGTCTTTACGCTGCCCGAGGAGATCGCGGCGATTGCGTACCAGAACAAGGCCGCGGTCTACGACATGCTGTTTCACGCCACCGGCGAAACCTTGCGCACGATCGCGGCCGATCCCAAGCATCTGGGCGCCGAGATCGGCTTCATTGCGATTCTGCACACGTGGGGCCAGAATCTGCTGCATCACCCGCATTTGCATTGCGTGGTTCCGGGCGGCGGACTGAGCGCCGATGGCGAGCACTGGATTTCCTGTCGGCCAGGGTTCTTCCTGCCGGTGCGCGTACTCTCACGGCTGTTTCGCCGGCTGTTTCTGGCGCAGTTGCAGGCCGCCTTTGACGCCGGGCACCTGCGTTTCTTCAACGCGCTTGAACCGCTTCAGGCGCCCCGTGCGTTCGCCCGGTATCTGGCGCCGGCACGACGCGCCGAGTGGGTGGTCTATGCCAAGCCACCGTTTGGCGGCCCCCAGCATGTGCTGGAGTATCTCGGGCGTTACACGCACCGGGTGGCCATCTCCAATAATCGTCTGATCGACTTCGGCGAGGGCAAGGTCAGCTTCCGCTGGAAGGACTACCGCCACGAATCGCGCCAGAAGGTGATGCGCCTGGACGCGCAGGAGTTTATCCGCCGCTTTCTGTTGCATGTTCTGCCGGGCGGTTTTCAACGGATTCGGCATTACGGCTTTCTGGCCAACCGATACCGTGCGGTCAAACTGGCCCGGTGCCGGCAGTTGCTTGCGGTACCCGCACCCGTTGTCGCGTTCCCGGATGTGCCGCTGGACTACCGTGACCGCTTCCAGTTGCTCACCGGCACGTCGTTGCGTGACTGCCCGAAATGCGGCCACGGTCACATGGTTTGCATCGAGACATTCCTGCCAGGCACCCTGCCGCGTGGGCCACCAGGCGAGAACCCATGAACCGCTCCACACCATCGCTGCTGAACACTTCTCAAATGTCCTTGCGAAGTGGCGACCTTCCTTTCGTCGAGTGCGTCAATTTCCGCGACCGAGGGTTCCCCTTGCCTGCCAAACTTGAAGCGCTCCCGGGTGACCTTACCTGTCCGACCAGAAAACCGATTGCTCAAGCCTCGGTTGATCGCTTCTCGCCTCTGCCCGCATCTCGATTCAATGATGCCGCTTTGATTCAATCCCCATAGCACCACCGCCTGCGCGGGCGGTTCAGTCCAACAGGATTTTTAGCCTACCGGTCGCGGTGGTGGCGCCGTGCCTATCACCGAACTCAGCACGCCGCGTCCGCCAGGCTAAAAACCCTCTGCATTATGGAAAGCTTTTCATAATGGCCGGGTCCCGACCGCCACCTGAATCATATCTCACCAGTTGGAACGTCAGGTTGACTCAGTTTGCTGCCGCTCGGAGCCTCGGCGTTTAAGCCCCGCCAACGACAGCAGTCGCTGCAAACCGGTCCACCAGACAAAAAATCTGGTCTCCACCTTGCCAACGGCCGCTTCCGCGCAGCCGCGAAAACCAACGGCATCCGTGACGGCGTCGCCAGGCACCGCCCCGCAACTGACGGTGAGGGTCTTGCCCACCGTATTGAACGCCGCACTTCCGGCGGCGATGGTGGGAGCGGTGGGCAGCGCAAAAGTCGGCGCTGGCAGGACGGCAGCAATCGCCGTGGCAGCGATAAGGACGGTTGATTTCAGTT
Source organism: Sulfuritalea sp. (assembly GCA_020048435.1). GTDB lineage: Bacteria > Pseudomonadota > Gammaproteobacteria > Burkholderiales > Rhodocyclaceae > Sulfurisoma. The sequence goes on along the minus strand of JAIFMO010000227.1, from coordinate 1,095 downwards.
GCACACCGACTCGGCGGGTGCAGCCCTGCTTGCCCCGGGAGGTGGCATGTTTGTGGGTAACAACCCAGCAGTGGTCGCGATGGTTCCAGACGAGGCGGTAGATACGGTTCATGCCGGGACTCCGGGGGTGTCTGTTTTATTGGCGAACGAGGATGTCAAATAACCCAACTGATAGGTTATGATGGCGAATGCCTGAGATATTCCGCGCCTATGGTTGGGTGTTTCTGATCTTTCCCGACGACCACGATCCGCCTCACGTCCATGTGTTGGGGCCGGGGTGGCAAATGAAGATCGCCCTGACCGACCCGCCCGAGCTGATGCTGGTCTCGGGAAAGGCCACGCGGCAGGAAGCGCGGAGATCGCTACGGCAGGTGCGAGAGCGTTTGCCCATTTTGCTTGATGCCTGGGAGAAGATTCATGGCTGACTGGACCGATGACGTACTGGCGCGCAGTTTCGATACCGCCAAGCAGCGTGGCAAAGATGCGCAATTCGCACCGCACGCCAAGAGTGCGCGTTACGACCGCAAGAACGGCCGCATCGTGGTCGAACTCGACAACGGCTGCGCCTTTGCGTTTCCGGCACGTAAGGTACAAGGGCTCGAAAATGCCACGGCGGCCCAACTTGCCGAGATCGAATTGCTGGGCGATGGCTATGCCTTGCACTGGCCGCGTAACAATGCGGACGTTCGAGTGGAAGGCGCGCTTGCCGGCATTTATGGCAGCGCGGCCTGGATGATGCGACTGGCTGCCAAGGCCGCTGGACAAAGCACTTCTCCGCGCAAGGCGGCGGCGGCAAGAGCGAACGGGGCCAAGGGCGGGCGGCCGAAGCAGGCGGCTTGAGCCGCCCATCAAAACAGCACCATCATCGGGACGTGGGCGGTTACGTCATCAATTGGAACGGCGGGTTGGCTCAGTAAACCGCCCCTCAAACCCGCTTCATTTCAGCGCAGCCAATGACGACTCACGCCGCATTGCCGGTGTTCTGGTGGGAAAAGTTGGTGGCTCCGATTGAGTGACTGGTATGGAGGATAGCCCCGGTTGAATGGCCGCAATGGGAGCAGCATTCCCACCGGCAGGTAATGGCTGAGTCCGGGC
>JAIFMO010000246.1 GCA_020048435.1 Sulfuritalea sp. | reverse complement strand
GCCAGGGTGTCGGCCAGAAAATCACCGAGTTCATGATCATCGATTGCCAGCCGCAAACTGCCTTCGCCGGCTCGGTAGAGCGCCAGCAGTTCGACCAGTTGCCCCGACAGGCGCGCGGACAGTGCGCGTGCCTGCGCGAGTGCCGGCGACGGGCATTCGCGGCCCGCTTCGTCGAGCCAGACGCCGAGCGCGTTGAGCGAATTCTTGGCGTCGTGGATGGCGGCGGCGACGAAGGCGTCCATGTGGGTGCTCCGTTCCTGGGTGACTAAAGGTTGAGTGGGAGGGAGCCGGCGGGCGCCATCCGGTTATAAAAGGCGATAGCCTCGGGCAGCTTGGAATGTTCACGATTGGCGGCCAGCGCCTGGTTGATATAGCGCTGCGCCTGGGCCAGTCGATCGAGGTCGAGGCCGTTCTTGTTTATGTACATGAGCTGCGCAATGGCGGCGTTGATCGACACCTGGCAATTGTTGGTGAGGCGGTCGGCAGCTTCCTGCAGCATGGCGACGGCTTTGTCGAGCTCGCCATTGCGGGCCAGCGCCACGGCGTCGTTGTTGAGCTTGATCATGCGCTTCTTCGTCGCTTCGAGGAAAACTGCGCCTTCTTCCTTGAAGCCGGCGGCGGCAAAGACCGATTGCGCCTGGGCGAAGATTTCCGCGTCCTCGTGATGGTTCTCGGCCACCGCCTGAATGATGCGGCGCGCTTCGTCGGGCTGACCGCTAGCGAAGCAGGCCTGGGCGATTTCCAGTGAGGTTGACGGGTCGAGGCCGGCGTCTTTCTGCACGGTTAGCGCGCGCTGCAAGGCTTCGCGCGCTGCCGCCGGATTGCCGCTGCGCGTGTGCACCAGGCTTTCGACGGCGGCCTGGCGCGCGGCAAGTTCCGGCGTGCGCGAGAAATGGTTGCCCATTTCCTTAACCGCCGCCAGCGCTTCCTGCGACTTGCCCTGTTCGGAACAGCTCTTGGCCAGCCCGGCGTAGTCGTCATGGCTCTTGAAGAAGCCGCTGCGATCCTTGTCGACGGCGCGGCGGAAGGCTTCTTCGGCACGCGTGAAATCGCGGTTGTCGAGCGCCAGCGCGCCAAGCTTGCGCTGACGCTGCGTCGACGGCGCCACCTTGAGCGCCTGTTCAACCACCTGCTGCGCGGCGGCGCCGTCGGTTTTCTTCAGCAAATCGGCCAGCGAATCGTAGGCGGCAAGATAGTTGGGATAGGCGGTCAAGACCTGTTGCAGATGGCCCCTGGCGGCGTCTTCGCTACCCTTGGCGACCAACGCGCGGGCCTTGCCGACCTCGGCCCAAGGCGAGGATCGTTGCTGCAGGACGCTGTCGTAGAGGGTCAGGGCTTCGTCGGCGCGCGCCGCCTGCAACAGCAGTTCGCCCTTGATGCGCTGAATATCCTGAGTGTAGCGGCTGGCGGTGGGTTGAGCGAGCAGCGCATCGCAGGCGGCCAGGGCTTTAGCCTTGTCGCCCCGCTCGCCCAGAAACTGGTAGATCGTCCGCAGGCCGGCCTTCTTTTCGAGCGCGCGTTCCAGTCGGGTGCGCAGCGTGGCCGAGGTGAAGGGCTTGATCAGGTAGTCGTCGGGCGCATATTCGGCGGCGGTCGACACCTGCTCATAGCCGGTTTCGCCGGTGATCATCAGGAATACCGTGGTCAGCGGCAGAATCTGGCGACGGCGCACCAGTTCCAGCAACTGCTGGCCGTCGGCCCCCTGGCCGAGGTTGTAATCGCAGACGATCAGGTCGTAACGATTGGCGGAAAGTCGTTCGATGGCTTCCTTGACGTTGCGCGCCATGTCGCATTTTTCGAGGCCGGCGTCGGCGAGCTGGATGCGCACGGTGGTGCGCATCTCGGGGATGTCGTCGATCAGCAGACCACTCAGTTTGGCGAGGTCGAGGGCCATGAGGTCAGGCGGCAATCATGCTTCGACCATCTTGCGGACGACGCTGTTGAAATGGCCGATCCATTCAGGTGCGAACTGGTTGTCGCAGGCGTTGATCTCGGCGATGGCGCGCAACAACGAACGGCCGTGGCCGCGGTTGCTGTGCTTGAGGGTGACGGCTTCGAAGGCGTCGACGATGGCGATGATCTTGGCGCCGGGATGAATGGCGCCATCGGCGAGCGAGCGCGGATAACCGCCGCCGTCCGGCATTTCGTGGTGCTGCGCAACCATCGTCGCCGCGTCCGTCCAGCCGGCCATGCGTTCAAGCAGGCCGGCGGCCATGTCCGGATGGGTGTGCAGCAGGCGTAGATCGTCGTCCGTGAGCTTGTCGACCTTGAGCCAGACCGGCTCGGGCAACAGCATCATGCCGACATCGTGCATGCAGATGGCTGCTTCAAGCTGCGTGGCGTCGACGGGAGAACCGGCGGTGATATTGGTGTCGATCGCCAGCCGCAGGATACGGCCCGTGCGGCCCCTGAACAGTGGCGAGCGCGCTTCGAACTGCGCCGCCAGCGAGTGGAAAAAGCGCAGGTCTTCCGCCGTGGCGTCGGCACCGCGGTGCGGGGCGATGGGCTTGGCGCGCAACGGCTTCGGCGATTGCGCCGGACGGAAACCGGTGACGGATTCGATCACCGCAACGGCGCGATCATCGATCTCGGCAGAGGGCACGGTGGCCATGCCTTCCAGCCCGCCGACCAGTTCGACGAGCTTGAGATGGCCGAGCGGCCGGTTGCCGGCGAGCGCATCGACCGCCAGTTCGAGCCGATCCAGCGCCAGCAGCACCAATTCGGAGAAGAGATCGCTGAAGATGATGTCGCCGTCGCGCATGCGCGAGAGCAGCGTCTCGATCGGGTGGGCGATCAACACGCCGAGGTCGACCTTGCAGATTGCCGCGTCGCCCTTGATGTTGTGCAGGGCGCGGAAGAGGTCGGCGATTAGTTCGCGGTCGCGCGGCTGGCGCTTGAGCCGGGCAATGTCGCGCTCTATGTTCGGTACGCGGTCGGTGAGGTCTTCGATGAATTCTTCAAGACTCTCGCGGTCGTGAACCTGAGGTTTGAGCAGCGCAATGATGTCGGCCATCTGGACTCCTTTTATTGTCGCCGCGAAGTTACCATATCCGTGGGCGTGAATGCTTGGAACATGGGCCGATCAGCTTTTCCTTGTCGTCCAGGAATCTTTCAGCGTCACGGTGCGGTTGAACACCGGCGCGCCGGGTTTCGAGTCGATGCGGTCCGCCACGAAATAGCCGTGGCGTTCAAACTGGCAGCGATCTTCGGCCGCGGCAGCCTTGAGCCCGGGTTCCAGTTGGGCGGTGATGAGTGTCATCGATTGCGGGTTGATGTCGTCGAGGAAATCGCGGCCACTGGCGCCGGGTGCGGCCGAGGCGAACAGGCGGTCGTAGAGCCGGACTTCGGCGGCGTGGGCGTGGCGCGCCGAAAGCCAGTGGATGTTGCCCTTGACCTTGTAGTTATCAGCGCCGGGCGTACCGCTTTTCGAGTCGGCGAAGTAGTTGCAATGCACGGCGATGACATTGCCGGCGGCATCCTTGTCGCAGCCGGTGCATTCGATGACGAAGCCGTAGCGCAGCCGTACCTTGTTGCCGGGAAACAACCGGAAATAGCCCTTTCCCGGCACTTCCATGAAATCCTCGCGCTCTATCCACAGCTCGCGCGAAAACGGCACGGCACGCTTGCCCCAATCCGGTTTCTGCGGGTGATTGGGGGCCAGGCATTCTTCTGCCTGGCCCTCCGGGTAGTTGTCGATGATGAGCTTCAGTGGATCGAGCACGGCGATGCGGCGGGGCGCGGTTTCGTTGAGGTGCTCGCGCATGCAGTCTTCCAGCACGCTCATGTCGATCAGCGAATCGGCTTTCGACACGCCGATCATCTCGGCAAAGCGGCGGAAGCCCTCCGGCGTGAAACCGCGCCGGCGCGCGCCGACAAGGGTCGGCAGGCGCGGATCGTCCCAGCCGGCGACATGATTTTCCTCGACCAGTTGAATTCGATCTGCCGCGGTAGCGGCGTATTGACGCAGTCCAGTTCGGCCAGCCGCGCCAGCAGCCAGTCGTAAAACGGCCGCTGATCGGCGAATTCAAGCGTGCAGATCGAATGGGTGATGTTTTCCAGTGCGTCCTCGATGGGATGGGCGTAGGTATACATCGGGTAGACGCACCAGATGTCGCCGGTGTTGTGGTGCGTGGCGTGGCGGATGCGGTAGATGGCCGGGTCGCGCAGGTTGATGTTGCCGGCGGTCATATCGATCTTCGCCCGTAGGATGTGGGCGCCGTCGGCGAATTCGCCAGCCTTCATGCGGCGGAACAGGTCGAGGTTTTCGGCCGGCGGGCGATTACGCCAGGGCGAAGCCGTACCCGCCTCCGTCAGCGTGCCGCGGCTGGCGCGCATTTCTTCGGCCGACTGCGAATCGACATAGGCGTGGCCCGCCTCGATCAGCTTCTCGGCGAAGTCATACATCCACTGGAAGTAGTCCGAGGCGAAATAACGATTGTCGTGCCAATCGAAACCCAGCCAGCGCACGGCATCGATGATGGAGTCGACGTATTCCTGATCCTCTTTCTCGGGGTTGGTGTCGTCGAAACGCAGGTGGCAGGCGCCGCCGTAATCTCGCGCCAGGCCGAAATTGAGGCAGATCGATTTGGCATGGCCGAAATGGAGATAACCGTTCGGCTCGGGCGGAAAACGGGTGCGAATTTTCGCTGTATCCGCCGGCGTTGCCGTACCGCTAGCGCCGACTTTTTGCTGCGCTGCCGGGCCGGGCTGACCCGACCAGGTGCGCGCGGCATACTTGCCGGCGGCAAGATCGGCGTCGATGATGTTGCGGATGAAATTGGAGGCGGCAGGCGAGGTGGATTTGGCGGCGTCGGTCATAGTCGGTATTACGCTTGCGGCAGAGCCGCGATTCTACCGGTCAAAGGTAGCGGGTCGATGTGCTACAGCGTGTTGGCCAGGGCAATCGCATTGGATCACTACCGGTTTCCAAAGCGGTAAGACAGGCGCAAAAAACAAAAACCCGCCTGAAAATCAGCGGGTTAATTGATATGAATAGTTAAATTGGTGGAGGTACGCGGGATCGAACCGCGGACCTCTTGCATGCCATGCAAGCGCTCTCCCAGCTGAGCTATACCCCCACAAGCGAGGCCGCATTATAGGGAGTCGATTTCCGCCTGTAAAGAGGCAGACAGGATAATTCTGGAGAATTGGCTCGAATTTTGGGTGGCGCTAGGTCCGCTTTATCGTGCGCCTTGTCACGGCGCACGATAAAGGCCGGCTTGACCGCGGGATTCACTTTGGCCCTCAACCAAGCGCCAGCACGCCGCGCTTGAGGCCGGAATCTTCCGGGTGGGGTGACAGTACGAAGCCCAAGCTTTGCACGAAAGCAATCATGCGCGTGTTTTCGCTGAGGAAGTCGCCATTCATATACTTTAGGCCGCGGTGGCGGGCGGCGTCGATCAGCATGCCCATCAGGCGTCGCGCCAGTCCCTTGCCCTGCCAGTTGTCGGCGACGACGATGGCGAATTCGCAGGATTCTCCATCAGGGTTGGTTGAGTAGCGGCAGACGCCGATTTCGATTTCCCCGTCACCCTCACCTTCGGTTTGGCCAACGTTAACAGCTGCGATGAACGCCATTTCGCGGTCGTAATCGATCTGCGTCAGGCGCACCAGTTGCGAATTCGAAAGTTCGCGGATGGTGTTCATGAAACGGTAATACTTGGTCTCGGCCGAGAGTCCCTGGACGAACGCCTGCTCTATATCGGCGTCCTCGGGCTTGATCGGTCGGATGGTCACCGTCTGGCCATCCTTGGTCTGATATTTAGTGACCAGGTGCGATGGGTAGGGGTGGATCGCCATGTGATCGTAGCGACCGGCGGTGAGCGGAATGTTCTCGATGGCGATGCCAGCATCCACGGCCACCGCGCCCAGTTCATCGACAATCAGCGGGTTGATGTCGAGCCGTGTGATCCAGGGTAATTCGCACACCATTTCGGAAACGCGCTGCAACACAGCCTCGAGGGCTTCGCGGTTGATTGCCGGCATGTTGCGAAACTCGCCGAGACGGGCCATGTCCTGCGCCGAATCGAGCAGGTCGGTGACCAGGAAGGGGTTGAGCGGTGGCAGCGCCACGGCCCGCCGGCTGCTGCCGGGGTCGACATCGGCGCCGCCGCGACCAAAGACGATGGTCGGGCCGAAGATTTCGTCCTTGATCATGCCAACCATCAGTTCGCGGCCGTTGGTTTTCTGGATCATCGGCTCGATGGCGACACCGTGGATGATGGCGTCGGGCCGGTTCTTCTTCACCTCGTCGAGAATTTCGTTGTAGGCATCGCGCACGGCGGCCAGCGCGTTGAGGTTGAGGCGCACACCGCCGGCATCGGCCTTATGGACGATCTGCGGCGAATCTATTTTCATCACCACGGGCAGTCCGATTTCCTCGGCCAGTACCATCGCTTCGGAAGCCGAGCGGGCGATGACGGTCTGGGCGATGGGGATGCGGAAGGCTGCAAGCAGAGCCTTCGATTCCATTTCGTTGAGTGTCTTGCGTCCCTCGCCCAGTGCGGTTTCGATCACCAGTCGCGCCGACTCAAGGCGCGGCGGCACGTGGTCCGCGATGGCGGCCGGCGTCTGCAACAGCAGCCGCT
>JAIFMO010000034.1 GCA_020048435.1 Sulfuritalea sp. | reverse complement strand
CTGGAGCGGCCCTCCGACCACGCGCCGGTGGTCGTCGAGTTGGCATGAACGCCCCTCTGGCAGCGCTTTATCCTGTTCTGGGCGAACTGCCGGCAACGCTGCGTTCGCGCGTCTTCGAGGAAATGCGGACGATGACGGCACCCGCTGGCGCCATGATCTTCGACGAGCACCAGCCCTGCCAGGGCTTCCCCTTCATCCTGGCAGGCTGTATCCGCGTGACCAAGGCGGCCGCCAACGGCCGCGAACTGCCGCTCTACCGCGTGCTGCCGGGTGAGAGCTGCATCATCACCTCAAGCTGCCTGCTGGGTCATGCCGACTACAACGCGCGCGGCATCGCCGAGGCGGAGACCACGCTAGCCCTGCTGCCACGCGCGCTGTTCGACGAACTGCTGGCGCAGTCCTGTTTCCGCGATTTCGTCTTCCGACTGTTTTCGGAACGTATCGCCGACCTGATGCAACTCGTTACCGAAGTGGCTTTCCACAAACTCGACCAGCGCCTCGCCAATCTTCTGCTCGGCCGCGGCCGCAGGGTACGCGCCACCCACCAGCAACTGGCCGACGAACTGGGCAGCGTGCGCGAAATGGTCAGCCGGCTGCTGAAGGGGTTTGCCGATCAGGGGCTGGTGAGCCTGTCCCGCGAACAGATCGAGATTCTCGATCCGGCGGGGCTGCGACAAATCGGACAAATCGCCCTGTAACTTTTGTCACAGACGGGGGCCGCCCACGGTGATGTAATGCGCATCTCAACTTCCCAACACTGTTCCACCACCCCAATAGGAGAATTCACATGAAACTCAACGTCGGCGGCATCGACCGCATCCTGCGCATCGTCCTCGGTCTGGCTCTGGTTGCCTGGGCTGCCGCATTGGGCGGTCCCGTCTGGGCCTGGATCGGCATCGTTCCCCTGGCCACGGGCGCCATCGGCTTCTGCCCGTTCTACCCGCTCATCGGACTCAACACCTGTCCCGCGAAGAAGGCGGGCTAACCGCCTTGCTACCGGCAGCGGCGTGCTTTGGCGCGCCGTTTTGCGTTCACCTGCCCGTCATTTCAACCCTGGTTATGCGAGCGAATTTGCCAGCCGCACATAGTCGGCAACCGCCAGTTCCTCGGCGCGCGCCGTCGGCTTTATCCCCAGCGTAACGAGACCCTGCTCGTCGACCAACTCGCGCAAAGTATTGCGCAGCATCTTGCGCCGCTGGGAAAAAGCGGTGGCGACCACTCGCGCGAACAGTGCCTCGTCCCTTGCCGTACCGCTAGCGCCGACTTTTTTGGGAATCAGGCGCACGACGGCCGAATCAACCTTGGGCGCGGGATTGAAAGCGCCGGGCGGCACCACGAACAGGCGCTCCATGTCGAAGCGGTATTGCAGCATCACCGACAGACGACCGAAATCGCCGCCGCCGGGCTCCGCCACCATGCGGTCGACCACTTCCTTTTGCAGCATGAAGTGCATGTCGCGCACGCGGTCGGCGTAAGCGGCCAGATGGAACAGCAGCGGCGTCGAAATGTTGTAGGGCAGGTTGCCGACAATGTGCAGATCCGTGCCCAACGCAGCGAAGTCGAAGGCCAACGCGTCGCCCGTCGACCACATGCAGATGATGCACGCAGTCGAGCAGCGGCGCGGTCAGCGCGCCCAGGCCGGGACCGATTTCCACGACCACGTCATCCTGCTTCGGCGCAACCGCGGCGACGATCTTGCGGATGATGCCGGGCGAGACGAGGAAGTTCTGGCCGAAGCGTTTTCTCGCCTGATGTCCCTGATGCTGATTCATGCCACGCGGCGATTTGCCATGTTGATGGCCGTATCGACCGCCGCGAACAGGCTGGTGGGCGATGCCTTGCCGCTGCCGGCGAGATCAAGCGCGGTGCCATGATCGACCGAGGTGCGGATGATGGGCAAACCGAGCGTCACGTTGATGCCGTCGTCGAAAGCCGCGTACTTGAGCACGGGCAAGCCCTGGTCGTGATACATGGCCAGTTGCGCGTGCGAGCCGGCCAGGACATTCTTTGTGAACAAGGTGTCGGCCGGCAGCGGGCCGACAAGATCCATGCCGCCCTGTTCGGGCCGACGCAGCTTTTCCAGCACGGGGATGATGACGTCGATCTCCTCGCGTCCCATGTGGCCGCCCTCGCCGGCATGGGGATTGAGGCCGGCGACGAGGATGCGCGGCCGCGCGAAACCGAACTTGTCGCGCAGGTCGGCGTGCAGGATGCGAATCGTCGTCTCCAGTTCCGTCGCCGTTATCGCGGCCGCGACATCCTTCAGCGGCAGGTGGGTGGTGGCGAGCGCCACGCGCAAATCCGCATTTATACCCGTGCCGGCCAGCATCATCACCACCCGCCGGGTGCCGGTCTTCTCGGCCAGATATTCGGTGTGGCCGGTAAAGGCGATGCCGGCATCGTTGATTACACCCTTGTGCACCGGCGCCGTGACCATGGCGGCGAATTCGCCCGTGCGGCAGCCGGCCAGCGCCGCGTCGAGCAGGTCGAGTACATGGCGGGCATTGGCGGGGTCCAGGTGCCCACTGGCGCAGGGCGCGCGTAACGGCACATGGCGGAGGTCGAGACTGGCGAGGGTATTGCGATCGAGGCCAAGTTGCACGGCGCGGACGGCGAACAGATCGCGGTCGCCAAAAACAACCAGGCGGGCCGGAAAGTCCCTGCGCGCCAGGGCCAGGCAGATATCCGGCCCGATCCCCGCCGGCTCGCCGGAAGTGACGGCGATGACCGGCAGACTCACTTGTCTTCCAGCCGGTACTCGACGTAGGCGCGGTCGCGCATCTGCCGTATCCAGTCCTGATAAGCCTCGTCGGCCTTGCGCTCGCGCAGGGCCGCGCGCGCGACAAGGCGCCGCCGCTCCGGCGTCGCCGCTTCGGTGCGCCGTTCGAGCACCTGGATCAGGTGATAGCCAAAAGGCGACTTCACCGGCTGGCTAATTTCATTGATTTTCAGCGCATCCATCGCCTTCTCGAAATCCGGGACGGTATCGCCCTGGTTGAGCCAGCCGAGATCGCCACCCTTGGCGGCCGAGAGATCATTGGAGTACAGCCGCGCCAGTTCGGCAAAATCCGCGCCGTTATTGAGGCGCTCCTTGACCGACACCATTTTGTGGCGGGCCTCGGATTCCGACACCACTTCATTCACTTTGATGAGAATATGTCGCGAGTGCGTCTGCTTGATGGGCGGCAAGGCCAGCACGCCGCCCTGCTGTCCGATCAACTTGACGACGTGGAAGCCGGCGGGGCTGCGCAAAATCTCGCTCGATTCGCCCGGCCTGAGGGTCTTTATCGCCTCGGCGTAAAGGCTGGGCAAGCGGTCGGCCGGGCGCGCGCCCATCGAGCCGCCGGTGAGCGCGTCTGGCGCGTCCGAAAAGACGGCGGCCACCTTGGCGAAATCCTCGCCAGCACGGATTTGCGCCAGCGCCTGCTCGGCGCGCGCGCGAATTTTGACCAGTTGCTGCGACGTAGACTGCTCGGGAACGCGCACGATGATGTGCGCCAGTTGCACCACCTGGGCGTCGCCACCCTGTCCCTCCGCGCTCGCCAGATAGTTGTCGACCTCGCCATCGGAAATCACGATGCGGGCTTCGACCTCGCGTTCGCGCAGGCGGGCGATGGTCATTTCATCGCTGATCTCTTCGCGGAAGCGGGCCCAGACAACGCCGTCGCGTTCGATCGCGGCCTTGAATTCGGGCACGGTCAGGCGATTGCCCTCGGCGATGCGGCGCAAGGTCGCATCGACTTCGCTATCGGCTACCTGGACGCCGGCCTCCTTGGCGAAATGAATCTGCGCCCGATCGATGATCATGCGTTCCAGCAACTGCTTTTCAAGGACGTCGCGCGAGGGCAGCGGCGTGCCCTGCGTGCGCAACTGCCGCTCGACGGCGGCAAGCCGCGAGCGCAACTCGTGCAGCGTAATCGCCTCGTTATTGACAATCGCTACGACGCGATCGACTTCCACCGGCTGCGTCGACCGGGTCTGCGCCTCCGCAGCAGTAACGGCAACCGCGACCAACACACCGACAAGCCATGCTGAAACACGCATCGCGTGAGTCCTCCTGTAATCAATAGGTGCCAAATGCCGGATCGGAGACAGGCTGGCTGACCCGACCGTAGCCTTGAATGTTTCGTTTCAGCAGATCCGTCGGATTTGAACCAATGCGCGAGAAACCGTTCAGTTCGAGCTGGAAAAATAATGCCGAGATTGAATTTTCAGCGACGGTGGCGATGCGCTGCACCACCGCGCGCGCCACCCAGCAACCGCCATCGTATTCCACCCCGGCCACCGACTCGATGACACGGCCGTCGCGCGTTGAATAGTTGTAGCGGCCGACGCCATGCCAGCCGCCCCACACCGGCCACTGGCCGGAAACATCAATCTGGCCGGTCGCGTTGTAGGTGTAACGGTAGGCGGCATTGAGCACCTTGCCCGGCTCGGGCTGGTAGCGTGCGCCAACGTTGAAGACTTCGGCGCGACGGTCACGCGGGTTGTACTGCATGCTGGTGTCGAACGAGGTCTTGTCGCTCGCCTGTCCCGAGATCGCGGCCAGGATGTCCGAATTGGAATTCGTGCGCGGCGTTTCGCCCGGCAGGGTAACGTACTGGTCCGAGAAATAGTGGCGCTGACCGATCGAGGCGCTCAGCATCTGGCGCCCGGAGGCCGGGTCGATCAGGCGCGACGTCACCATGGCCGTGATTTGATTGGCATCGCCGATCCGGTCATTGCCGGCATAGCGGTTTTCGGTAAAAATCTGCGAGAAGTCGAAACCCGCCGCGCCTGTGTCGAACACCGGAAACTGCGATTGCTCGCGTCGGGGGATATACACATAGTAGAGCCGCGGCTCCAGTGTCTGCAGCGTGTTCTTCTTGCCGAACCAGTCTATTTCGCGCTCCAGCGCCACGGTGGAGTCGAGGCTAGCCATGGGCACCGTGCGCGACAGATACTGGGGAACGCCAGCCCCTTGGCGGTCGAGCGTGTAACGGGTGGCATGCACGCCGATTTTCGGTGTGAAGCCAAAGGCGGCGGTTTGCATTGGCAACGATATCTGGGGATTGGCCATCCAGCGTTGCCCGATCACGGCGGTCGGGTGGGTGAAATCAACATATTCGGCGCTCCCCGCGAAGCTCAGGCCCAGCGGCAGGTTGGCGCGACTGGCTGAGAGCGTCGCCTGCGGCAGGCGGCTATAAATACCGGGCAATACCGTCTTGCCATGATCCTGCGGCGCATCGTAGCGAATCCCGCTGACATTGGCATTCCACCAGCCGCCCGAGTAGGCCAGGCTACCCTGCTGCAGCATGTAGGTCTGCGTCACCAGCGCCATTCGGGTCGACAGGTCGCTGAAATAACGATAATCGGACACCCCGCTGTAATTGACGCTGCCACTAAAACCATAACCGAGGCTCTGGTTGTGCAGCACCTGATAGGCATAGCGGTCGTCGCGATAGATCTTGTCGTTGGGAAGATACTGGTTGGAAATTTCACCGCTGTAGTTGGGGTTCAGGTAGCGGAACTCGGTATTAAGCTGGAC
>JAIFMO010000225.1 GCA_020048435.1 Sulfuritalea sp. | reverse complement strand
AGTCGGGTGGCGAACGGCAGCGCCAGCGCATAAATCTGAGCACCGCCGATAACGAAGACAACCTCCTCGTTACCATTGCCAACATCATCAGCCTGGCCAACGCCAGCGGCGGCAATAGCTTCTTCCAGCGAATGGGCGGCAACGGCGCCCTCGGCGCAATAATCAGCCGAGCGCGTGATCACGATGTTGCGTCGCCCCGGCAGCGGACGAAATTTTGGTGGGAGCGATTCCCAAGTCTTGCGCCCCATGATGACCGCGTGACCCAGCGTCAGCGCCTTGAAACGCTTCATATCTTCGGGCAGGTGCCAGAGCAGGCTATTATTGCTGCCGATCACGCCGTTACGCGCAACCGCAGCGATCAGCGTGAGTTGTTTCATCGCGACGAACCCAAGCCCTGGACTCAGGCGTCAACAATTTGCTCGTAAAGCTCCGCATACTGCCGCGCAGGTCCAGTCCAGCCCAGGTTGCAGGCCATGCCGTTCTTTTGCAGGCGCCGCCACCGCTTGGGTTCATGCCAGGCGTCAACCGCCCGCTGGATCGCGGCTAGTAGCGCCGCCGGGTTGGCGGCGGCGAAGACGAAACCGTTGCCAATTTTCTCATCGATGGCGTCGGTGACGGTATCGGCCAGTCCGCCGGTGGCGCGGACGATGGGCGGAGTGCCGTAGCGCAAACTGTACATTTGATTGAGGCCGCAAGGCTCGAAGCGAGAGGGCATCAGGAACATGTCGGCACCCGCCTCGATGCGGTGGGCCAGACCCTCGTCAAAGCCGATACGCACGGCGCATTGGTCAGGAAGGCGCTGGGCAAGTTCGCGGTAGGCCACTTCGAAGGTCTTTTCACCACTACCGAGCACGACAATCTGTGCCGGGAATGCCAGCAAGGACTCGGCGATCTCGGTGACAAGGTCGAGGCCTTTCTGATGGGTCAGGCGGCCGACGATGCCGAGCAGCGGCAGGTCAGTGCGGTCTTCCAGGCCCATTTCGAGTTGCAGCGCCGCCTTGTCGGCGGCTTTGGCGGCGAGGTGTGCTGCATCGTAGTTTCTGGCGATGAACGGATCGGTAGCCGGGTTCCAGGCGTCGAGGTCGATGCCATTGAGGATGCCAGTCAATTCCCCGGTACGCTGGCGTAGCAAACCGGCAAGACCCATGCCCTCGACATCGGTCTGAATCTCGCGCGCATAGCTGGGACTGACGGTGGTGATCCAGTCGCAGTGCTTCAGGGCGCCCTTGAGGAAGGACAGATAGCCGTAGGACTCGACGCCGTTAACGTGCCAGGCATGGGCCGGCAGCCCCAGTTCCGCGAGCGTGGAGCGGGCGAAGCGACCCTGAAAGGCGAGGTTGTGCACGGTGACGACACTTTTCGCCACGGCACCCGGCAGGTAGCGCAGATAGACGGGCGCCAGACCTGTTTGCCAATCGTTGCAATGCACGATATCAGGGTGCCAGTCGAGCGTGCTGACATCCGAACCAATCCACGCGGCAACGCGCGAAAGCAGGCCAAAGCGCAAATGATTATCGGGCCAGTCCAAGCCCTGTGGGCCACTGTAAGGATTGCCGGCGCGATCATAGAAGGGCGGAAAATCGACCAGCCACAGCGGCAGGCCGTCGTCCGTATGTGCTTCGCGTATGCCGCAATTCGGTAGCTGCCCGCCGAGCCAGTGTGGCCGGGCAATTTCGCAGGCATCGGGGAACGCCTGCTTCAGCGCCGGGTAGGCCGGCACCAGCACACGCACATCGACGCCCTCGGCGCGTAGCGCCGCCGGTAGCGCCGCGGCAACGTCGCCAAGGCCACCGGTCTTGACCCAGGGCGCGATTTCAGATGCAACAAAGAGGATTTTCATGTTGGGTGCGTCATTTACCTTCACGACAAGCCGCGATCAAACCGGTTGTCGAGCTATCGAGGCCGGTGGTTGGCTGCTTGCCTTCGATGATGGGCAGCAGACGGCTGGCGAGTTGCTTGCCGTATTCAACGCCCCACTGGTCGAAGGCGTTGAGGTTCCAAAGCACGCCGAGAGCGAAGGTTTTTTGCTCGTAGAGCGCGATGAGTTGACCCAGGGTGTAGGGATCTATGGAAGGCAGGATCAGCGTGCTGGTCGGCTGGTTGCCGGGGAAAACTTTGTAGGGCGCCAAAAAAGTCGGCGCTAGCGGTACGGCAGCAAGTTCGGCCTCGGCCTCGGCCAGCGTCTTGCCGCGCATCAGGGCCTCGCTTTGCGCAAAACAGTTGGCCAGCAGCTTTTCATGGTGGCCGGGCAGGTCAAAATCGGCGTGGGCCGCGGCGATGAAGTCGCAGGGGATCAAGCGGCCGCCCTGGTGAAGCAGTTGATAGAAGGCGTGCTGGCCGTTGGTGCCCGGCTCGCCCCATAGCACGGGAGAAGTGGCGTGACCGACGGACTGGCCGTCGCGGCCGACCTGCTTGCCGTTCGATTCCATTTCCAGTTGTTGCAGATAACGCGGCAGCAGGCCCAGCGACTGGCTGTAGGGCAACACCGCGTGAGTTTCGGCACCGAGGAAATTGGTGTTCCAGAGATCGAGCAACGCCAGGGTTGCCGGCAGGTTGGATTCGACGGGCGTTTCGAAAAAGTGGCGATCCATCGCCGCGCCGCCGGCGAGCAGGCGTGCAAAATTGTCGAAGCCGATGGACAACGCCAGCGGCAAACCAATGGCAGACCACAACGAGAAGCGACCGCCGACCCAGTCCCAGAATTCAAAGGCATTGACAGTGTCGATACCGAAGGCGGCGACTTCTTCGAGGTTGGTCGACACCGCAACAAAGTGGCGTTCAACCGCGACTTCGCCCAGCGCGGCGACCAACCAGGCCCGCGCCGACCGCGCGTTTTGCATCGTTTCCTGCGTGGTGAAGGTCTTGCTGGCGACAATGAACAGCGTGGTGCGCGGTTGCAGGTCGGCGAGAATCATGGCGAGATCGGCGCCATCGAGGTTGGCGACGTAATGTACCTTGACGTCGCGATGACGGTTTGCGGTCAGCGCCTGCGATGCCATGCGGGGGCCAAGGTCGGAACCGCCGATGCCGATGTTAACGATGTCGGTGATCGGTTCGCCGGTGGCACCGCGCCAGTGGCGGCCGTGGATGGCGTCGCAGAACGATTTGACATGGTCGAGCACACGGCGCACGTCCGGCATGACGTCGTGGCCATCGAACAGGATAGGGTCCTTGCCTTGGTGGCGCAGTGCGTGGTGCAAAACGGCGCGATGTTCGGTGTGGTTGATGGTTTCGCCGCTGCGGAGCCGCCCGACCCAACCGGAGACGTCGGCCGTGGCCCAAAGATCGCGCAACCGGCGCATGGTCTCGGCCGTCACGCGCTGCTTCGAATAATCGAGCAGCAGGCCGTCGGCGCGGATGGAGAAGGTATCGAAGCGGCGTGGATCGGCGGCAAACAGGTCGCGCAGATGCAGGGTTTTGGCCGTTGCGACATGGGCGGCAAGCGCCGTCCAGGAGGGGGTAGTCAGTAGTGGATTGGTCATTGCGAAAGTATCAGAGCCAGGCCATCATGCCCATTTCAAAGGGGTGGGTCAGCAAGGAATGTGTCGGAAAGGCGCGCACGCGGTATTCGATCTTGCCGCATTGGTCGGGCGTGAGATCGCGGGCGAAAAGGTATTCATCCTTGCCAAGAGGATTTTGTGGGTGCAGCGGAAAACGTTTGGCGCGGATCAAATTGGTCTCGTTGGGGCGCGAGAATACCAATTCAACGGTGACATCCTCGGGGGCGAGGCCATTGAGCCGCAGAGCGACCTCGAAACGCAGTTTCTCGCCGTAGCGGGTGCGTGGCACCGGCGCATTGACGAGGCGCGGAGCGACACCGCCCCAGGCGGCGCGAACTCGGGCTTTCCAGGTGGCCAGGGCGCGGGCGCCGGCGAAATCGTTCGGCGAAAACTTGCGCCACTGCTCCGATGCCGGAGCGTAATATTTCTCGACATACTCGCGCAACATACGTTCCATATTGAAGCGCGGCATGATGGTAGCGATCGATCGCTTGGCCATCGCCACCCAGTCCGGGGAATAGCCAAGCGAAGTATTGCGGTAATAGAGCGGCACCACGGCGTCCTGCAGCAGTTCGTAAAGCGTGCGCGCTTCCTCGGCGTCGCGTTGCTCCGGTAGCGTGGCATCGGCCACCGGCTTGATGGCCCAGCCATTGCTGCCGTCATAGGCCTCGCCCCACCAGCCATCGAGCACCGAAAGGTTGATGGCGCCGTTGATCGCTGCTTTCATGCCAGAGGTGCCCGAGGCTTCGAGCGGAAAAATCGGGTTATTGAGCCAGACATCGACGCCCGACACCAGTCGCCGTGACAGATGCAGGTCGTAGCCTTCGACCATGAGAATGCGGCCCTCGAACTCGGGGCGATCGGCCACCGCCGAAATCTCGCGAATCAGCGCCTGACCCGGATCATCGGCCGGGTGCGCCTTGCCGGCGAAGATGAACAGCACCGGCCGTTCGTTGTTGCACAGAATTTGTCGCAGCCAGTCAAGATTCCTGAACAGCAGGGCGGCGCGCTTGTAGGTGGCAAAGCGGCGGGCGAAGCCGATGGTCAATACCGTCGGGCTGGATGGATCGGTGAAATGCAGCAGGCGGTCAAGGTGGGCTTCGGAGCCGTGGTTGCGCGTGTGTTGTTCGCGCACGCGAGCGCGCACCAGATGCAGCATCTGCGCCTTGAGCGACTGGCGGATGCTCCAGAACACCTGGTCGGGAATGCGATGGATACCCTGCCAGCAGCCGTGATCGGTGAGGCGATGCATCCAGCCGAGACCGAGATGGCGGTCAAAGGTTTCCGACCAGTCGGTGGCGAGGAAGGTCGACACATGGACGCCGTTGGTAACGTAGCCCATCGGATTTTCTTCGGGCTCGATCTGCGGCCACAATTCGGCGCAGATGCGCGAGGAAACCTCGCCGTGAATGCGCGAGACGCCATTGGTGAAGCGCGAGCCGCGAATCGCCAGCGCCGTCATGTTGAAATCGGGCTGACCATCGGTGCGGCCGAGCGACAGGAGATTATCGATGTCGCAAGCCATGTCGGCGCAGGCACCCTCGAAGTAGCGGTGCACCATGTCGGCGGGAAAGTGATCGTGGCCGGCCGGCACCGGGGTGTGCGTGGTGAATACCGTGTTGCAGGCGACTACCTCGATGGCGGCACGAAACTCCATGCCCGATTTCACCCGCTCGCGGATGCGTTCGAGAATCATGAAGGCGGCGTGGCCTTCGTTGATGTGCCAGACACTGGGTTTGATGCCAAGCGCCGCCAATGCGCGCACGCCGCCCATGCCGAGCACAATTTCCTGCTCGATGCGGACGGAAAGGTCGCCGCCATAGAGGCGATGGACGATATGGCGATCATGCTCGTTGTTTTCGGTCAGGTTGGTGTCGAGCAGGTAGAGCGTGGCGTGGCCGACCTGGGCTTTCCAGACCTTGATCCAGACATCGCGGCCCGGCATGCGGAGGGACACCCGCACGTCCTGACCGTCTTCGCGCAGAACGGGCGAAATCGGCATGTCGTCGAAGTCGTTATCGCCATAGTGCGCGGTCTGGTTGCCATCACGGTCGATGGTCTGGGTGAAGTAACCCTGGCGATAAAGCAGACCAACGGCGACAAAGGGCAGGCGCAGGTCGGAGGCGGCCTTGCAGTGGTCGCCGGCGAGGATGCCGAGACCGCCGGAGTAGATCGGCAGGCTTTCGTGAAAGCCGAACTCGGCGCAGAAATAGGCGATCTGGTCGGTATGCACCAGCGGTTGCTTGCCAGGCAGCGTGATCTGGTCGTGCATCTGGTGATAGGTGTCGTAGGCCGACATCACCTTGTTCAGGGTGCCGAGGAAGATCGGGTCCTCGGAGGCTTCCTTCAGCCGCTTCTGGTCGATGCGCTTGAGGAATGCCTTGGGGCTGTGGTGTACCGCGCGCCACAGCGCCGGATGCAGCCGCGCAAACAGCGCCCGGCTCGGCCGGTCCCAGCTATACCAGAGGTTGTTGGCCAACTCTTCAAGCCGGGCCAGCCGGGGCGGTATGTCTGGATTGACTTCAAGCAGATAGCGAGTGCCTGGCATTGCGCTGTTCTTCCTCTGGCTTGCTCTTTCGGTGTCGTCGCGGGGTTGTCGCGGGGTTATCGCGATGTCGTCGAACTTGCCCGATTCTACGCGAGGGGTTCAAACTCAAGCAGCACCGATTGTTCCACCCCGTCGAGCAGCGGCCACGACAGGCTGATCTCTACCGCCTGCATCACCTTCTCAAACCCGGCTTCGGATTGCGAAACGGTGCGGTGCGGTCGGGCAATGATGCGGGCGGGCAGCGACGTAGACAGCCGCAACCGGCCACCGAGTACGCCGTCTTCGAGCGTCAACTGGGAAGCTTGATCGAGGTGGAGCAGATCGCCGAAACCGCCGGGAATTTCGCCCGACGACAGTACGTAACGGCCAAGGAAACCATCACAGCTTGGCATCGCCAGATTGATGACCGTGGTCAACGTGCCGGAGAGCTTCTTGCCGCGCAACTTCACGGCGAGATGGGCGCCGTCGACTTCGATGTGCTTGGTAATGGTGCCGCCGTCGACCTTGGCGGTGAAACTCACCGCGCCTTCACGGGCGGAGACCGCCGGCAACTGGTAGGTATCGACCGCGTGTTCGGTGCCGTCGAGTGCTGTCCAGCTTTCGACGAAGAGACCGCGCGGCCGCGTGTCAATATCGGCGTCGCCCGGCAGGATTTCATGCAGGAAGGCGACACGGTCGTGCGCCGAGGTGATGCCTTCACCTTCATGCACGATCACCTTTTGTCCCGATTTTTCCAGCTTGTCGTGATAAGCCTCGTCGTAGCGGCGCAGGGTATCGCCGAAATTATGGGTGCGTTCGTAGGTATCGAACTCGACCACGGCCGCATCGCCATCGACGCGCACCACGGCCTGCAAGAGGTGCCCCCGCAGGAAAATCTCTTCGGCACCGTCGCTGTCGATATCGTGACGCTCGATAACCGGGCGCGGCGCCAAACGGTCGAGTTCGGCTTCGAGCGCCAGCAGGTTGTTCCAGATGGCGCGGCGCAGATGCGGCAGGTAAAGCCCGCCGAAGAGGCCATGCCAGTAGGCGTCGTTGGCCTGGCAGCGATGCAGCAGTTCGCGCCGCTCGTCGGTCTGCTGCGACTGCGGCAAGGCATGGAAGCGATTGGACACGGTCAGCATGCGCTTGTGCATCCAGTTCGACTCGGGGTAGCGCGAGAAAAAGTTGCGCCAGATGCCGCCGCGCAGGAAGGCCTTGCGGCGCTCGAAACGGCCGGCGGTCTTCTCGTCGTCAAGCAGGGCATGGTATTCGCGCGCCGCCGGGCCGGGCAGCGTCCATTCGTTCATCTCGATGTAGGACGCGGTTGGCAGATAGACAATGCCGCGAGTGCGGTTCGCGGTGTGGAATTCGTCGAAGCTGCCGGTGCGGATGAGGGGGGAGGCCAGCACACCCTCGACGAAGGAGGTCAGCCAGCCTTTTTCGTAGACCCATTCGTAGGTCTCGGGCCAGATACCAAATTTTTCGATGTCGTCGAAGTAGATCGAGGCACGCTGTCCCTGGCGGGCGAGGTCTTCGAGCCAGGCGACGGTTTCGTTGGCCGGCGAAAAGGGCAGTCGGTAGCGCGCGGCTTCAGAAATCGGGAAAAGGTCAAGCTTCAGGCCGCTTTCTTCGGTGGTGTGAAAGCTGTCGAGCTTGGCGGGGTCGGCGCCGGCGCAGATGAAGTGGTAGTCATCGACCGCCACATACTCGATGCCCGATTCCGCCAGCGAGGCGACCACGGCCGATTCCCACACCCGCTCCGTCAGCCAGGCGCCCTTGGGCCGCTGGCCGAAGCGTTTTTCGAGCTTGTCGGACAGTGTATTGATCTGGGTGACGCGGTCACGGTGCGGAATGGCGGCGAGCACCGGCTCGCAATCGCCAGAGCCGAACCACTCGACCTGGCCACGGCGAGTCATCTTGGCCATGCGTTTCATGTCTTTCGGGTAGCGCTCGGCCAGGACGTCGAGCAGCCAACCGGAGAAGTGCGAGGCGAAGCGGAACTCCGGATAGTCTTCGAGGACCTCGAAGAACTTGCTGTAACAGCGCAGGTGCGCTTCTTCAATAACCTCGGGAAAGTTGCCGACAGGCTGGTGGGCGTGGACGCCGAAAAGCAGGGTGATGGGGGTTGTCATGAAAGATGCCGGTATCAGGTTTCGGTGGCGCGACGCATGGATCCGCCCTCGGCGGATTCAGAGCCGGCGGAAATGGGCTGGTTAAGATTGGCGGGTGCGTCGAGTTCAAGGCAGTGGTAAAGATTGGCGAGATTGCGGCGATAGAGGCGATCAAAGCTGGCCACCGCCTGCGACGGGTTGTAGTCGCCGAACCACCAGAACCAGTCGGAGCTCTCGCAGATGGCCAGTTGCCGTTCCGCTAGCGCCGACTTTTCGGGCGATAAGCGACCGCTCAACATGATGAGGTCGTAGCTGGTCTTGGCCGCGCACAGCAAATCCCAGGCGTGATTCTTGTCGGGCTCGCCGATCCAGGTGGAGAGCGTGCCATAGACCCAACTACCCGCCGTCAGGCCAGGCAGCAAGGGGTCGGTGGCCGGCTTGCTATCTTCGCGGGAAAGCAGTTCGGCAAACGTGGTGGTGCGGATTGTCGGATGTTTTTCGAGCAACCCGTAGAGATCGTCGAAGAAATAGAAGGCGTTGTAGGGATAGTGCTCCCAGGCGTTCTCTCCGTCCATGATCACGCTGACCACCGGCGTCTCACCCTCGGCGCTGGCGGCAAGGATTGTTTCCAGTTGGCCGACAAAATGGCTGGCGGCGTCGCGACCATGCCATTTGGCATACTCGAAACCCATCATGTCCGATAGGCGCTCGTCGCGAAAAAACAGGCTGAGGCCAGGTGCGCCTTCGAGCCGCCACGGGTGGTAGGCCGCGCGCGGGTGGTTACTGGCGGCATGATTGCCGTGGTGCAGCGTATTCCTGAGCACGCCCTCGCCGCTGGCCAGCCAGCGACAGCCGCTTTGCGCCAGTTGGCAAACAAACGGGGCGGAAATACCGCCCTCGGCGGGCCACATGCCCACGGGCGGCTGGCCGAAGCGCCTGGCGTGGGAAACGCGGGCGGATTCGATCTGAGCCGTTACCCGATTACGACCGCCGGGATAGACGGTGGCCTGGGGCAGCGGCGCATCCGGCACGGTGTCGTGGGCGACAGTGAAGTCGAGCAACAGGGGCGAGAGCGGGTGGGTATGGGGCGTGGACGAAATTTCGACACGCCCGGTCGCGGCCAGCGCGCGGTAACGCGGGATCAGGCCTTCGATCATGACGCCGATCACGTCCAGCAAGCCCTTGCGGTCGGCCGCGGTGAAGTTCTCGCCCTTGCTCATCAGCGCCGGTAGCAGCGGACTGCGCCGGCGCTCGGTTTCGCCGGTCCAGGCCAGGTGATACCAGGTGACCAGGTCGGAAAAGTAGTTGCCCGACAGGTAGCCGAGCGTGATGGCGCCTTCCACCACCAGCGACTTGTAGATGTCGTGCAAGCGCTTGTAGAGCGGAAACGGCGCCAGCATGGTGTGGTGGTTGCTGCGAAAACAGGCTTCGAGGAGCAACTCGCGATCGGCATCGTCGATCTTGTCGAGATCGGGCTGGGCCAGCAACCGCAACAGCGGATCGCGGAACTGGCCACTGGCGAACTGGGCTGCGTAGTCTTCGATCTGATCGAGCAGTATCGGCACGAAATTGACTACACCGTGAATACCCGGATGGCGCTCCAGATGCGCCGCCATGTCGGTGTAGTCCTTGATCGCATGCAGATAGACCCAAGGCAGCACGAATTCGTCGCTCACATGGTCGCGGTAATCCGGCTGATGCATGTGCCACAGGAAAACAAGGTCGAGTTGTTTTGCCATCAGCGAATCCGCGGGGTGCTTTGTTCGAGCATGTCCGGAGTGACCAGCGTTACACCGCCCTCTGACACATAGAAGCGCTTGCGGTCCTCTTCCAGATCGTAGCCGATCACCATGCCGGGCGGGATCTTGCAGTTCTTGTCGATTACCGCCTTGCGCACCTTGGCGCCTTCGCCGATATCCACCTTGGGCAGGATCACCGAATCCTCGACAACGGAATAACTATGCACGCGCACATTGGAGAACAGCATGGAGCGCCTGACGGTTCCACCGCTGATGATGTCGCCGCCCGAGACCAGCGAGTCGATGGCCATGCCGCGGCGGCCCTCGTTGTCGAACACGAACTTGGCTGGCGGCTGCTGCTCCTGGTAAGTCCAGATCGGCCAGTCCTGGTCGTAAAGGTCAAGCTCGGGCGTGACCTTGGTCAACTCCATGTTCGCCCCCCAGTAGGCGTCGATGGTGCCGACGTCGCGCCAGTAGGCTGTCTCGCCAGGGCGGGTGCCTACGCAACTATCGTTGAAGTCGTGGGCATAGATTTGGTAGCGATCAACGCAGTAGGGGATGATGTCCTTGCCGAAATCGTGACTTGACCCTGGCGTGTCGGCGTCGCGGAGCAGCTGCTCGTAAAGGAAATCGGCATTGAAGACATAGATGCCCATGCTGGCCAGCGCGCGGTCGGGCTTGCCGGGAATGCAGGGTGGATTCTTGGGCTTCTCGATGAAACTCTTGACGCGGTGCTTCTCGTCGACATGGAGGACACCGAAGTCGCTGGCTTCGTTGAGCGGCACATCGAGACAGGCGATCGACATGTCGGCGCCGCGATGCACGTGCTCCGCCAGCATCCTGCCGTAGTCCATCTTGTAGATGTGGTCGCCCGAGAGAATCAGGACATGATTGGGCTGGTTGCGACGCATCAGCGCAAGATTCTGAAAGACCGCGTTGGCGGTGCCGAGATACCAGTCCTCGTTGATCTGCTGTTGCGCCGGCAACAGGTCGATGGCCTCGCGGAAGCGGCCATCAAGGAAGCTCCAGCCGCGCTGCAGGTGGCGGATCAGGCTTTGCGCCTTGTACTGCGTTGCCACGCCGATGCGGCGGATGCCGGAGTTTACGCAGTTCGACAACGTGAAGTCGATAATGCGGAACTTGCCGCCGAAAGGTACGGCCGGTTTTGATCGCCAATCGGTCAGTTGCATCAGACGGCTGCCGCGGCCACCGGCCAGAATGATGCCGACGGTGTTGCGTGTCAGATGGCTGACGAAACGGCCATGGCTAGCGTTTGGGTCGTTGTGTACGAACTGGTCTTTCATTGCCTGTCTCCCCACGGGTATACAATCAAGCTACTTTAAATGTGGATTCTATGATGATTAACGCTTCCTTGCGCCCGCTAATTGATGCGAGCGAGTCTGACCCCTTCCGCGTACTTGGCTGGCATCGCGAGGGCAGCGGCTGGCGTTTGCGTGTATTTCGCCCCCACGCCAGCAGTGTGAGCGCGTTGATTGATGACGCCTGGTTGCCGCTGCGCCGGGTCGGCAAGACCGGTATTTTCGAATGGTCGGGCGCGGTCGCCAAGGCCGCACCGGCCCGGCTGCGCATTAACGAGGACGGGCTCATCGCGGAATGCATCGATCCCT
Organism: Sulfuritalea sp.; assembly: GCA_020048435.1. GTDB lineage: Bacteria > Pseudomonadota > Gammaproteobacteria > Burkholderiales > Rhodocyclaceae > Sulfurisoma. Next base: position 4,856 of record JAIFMO010000225.1, on the reverse strand, counting down.
ACGCCTTTCCGCCACGACCGATCGCGCAGGATGTCTATCTTTTCGGCGAGGGCTCGAACAGCCAGGCCTATAGCATTTTCGGCGCGGTGCCGGAAACGCGCGACGGCGTCGCGGGCGTCTGCTTTCGCCTGTGGGCGCCCAATGCCGCCCGCGTTTCGCTGCTGGGCGAGTTCAACCACTGGGACGGCCGCGCCCATCCGATGTGCTCGCTGGGCGCTTCGGGCATTTGGGAGCTGTTCATGCCGGAACTGCCGGCGGGCACCCTCTACAAATTCGAGGTGCGCACCCGCCGGACGGGCGCCTTGATGGTCAAAACCGATCCCTACGGACGCGAATTCGAACGGCGGCCGGCGACCGCGGCGCGTGTCTGTGCCGAGTCCGCCTACGCCTGGGGCGATGCCGAGTGGCTGGCGCGCCGCGCGCAGTGGGACTGGCAACACGCGCCGATGTCCATTTATGAGATGCACCCGGGCTCCTGGATGCGCCATCCCGACAGCAGTTTCTTCAGTTACCGCGAGATGGCCGAGCGGCTGGTGCCCTACGCCAGGGACCTCGGCTACACCCACATCGAATTGATGCCGGTGATGGAGCACCCCCTCGACGAATCCTGGGGCTACCAGTGCACCGGTTACTTTGCGCCGAGCTCGCGCTTCGGCACCCCCGACGACCTGCGCTTCTTCATCGACACCTGCCATCAGGCCGGCATCGGCGTGTTGCTCGACTGGGTGCCCGGCCATTTCCCGATGGATGATTGGGCGCTGGCCCATTTCGACGGCACCGCGCTCTACGAGCACGAAGACCCGCGTCTCGGGGTACACCAGGACTGGGGCACCTACATCTTCAACTACGGCCGCAACGAGGTAAGGAGTTTCCTGCTGTCCTCCGCCGACTACTGGCTGCGCGAATTCCATGCCGACGGCCTGCGTGTCGATGCCGTCGCCTCCATGTTGTATCTCGACTACTCGCGCAAGGCGGGCGAATGGCTGCCCAACAAATATGGCGGCCGCGAAAATCTGGAAGCTATCGAATTCCTGCGGCAACTCAACCAACTGGTGCATCGCGAGTTTCCCGGCGCGGTGACTATTGCCGAAGAATCCACCGCCTGGCCGATGGTGTCGCGCCCGGTGTATCTGGGTGGCCTGGGTTTCTCGATGAAGTGGAACATGGGCTGGATGCACGACACGCTCGACTACATGAGCAAGCCGCCCATCCATCGCCGCTACCACCACGAGCGGCTGACCTTTGGCCAGGAATATGCCTACTCCGAGAATTTCGTGCTGCCCTTCTCGCACGACGAAGTGGTGCACGGCAAGGGTTCGTTGCTGGGCAAGATGCCGGGCGATGAATGGCAACGCTTCGCCAACCAGCGCCTTCTCCTGACCTACCAGACGGCGGCATCCGGCAAGAAGCTGACGTTCATGGGCGTTGAACTGGGCCAACCGGGGGAGTGGAGCGAGGGCAGCGAACTGCCGTGGAAGCTGTTGGCGACCGAACAGCATGCCGGCATGCACCGGCTGGTCGGCGACCTCAACCGCCTTTACGTGGCGACGCCAGCCTTGCATGATCTCGATTTCGACGTTGCCGGGTTTTCCTGGATCGATTGCCACGATGTCGAACAGTCGGTGGTGAGCTGGCTACGTTATGCCCGCGATGGCAGCTACGTGGTGGTGGTGCTCAACTTCACCCCCGTGCCGCGGAAGGGTTACCGCCTGGGGGTGCCTGCCGCCGGCACCTGGCGCGAAGTCTTCAACAGTGACTCGCGCTACTACGGTGGCAGCGATCTCGGCAACGGCGGCCTGATGACAGCGCAACCACGCATCTGGATGGGGCGACCGGCTTCACTCGATTTGACCTTGCCCCCGCTCGGGGCCGTGATTCTGGCCCCGCAGCCCCCCGCGCCCGCCATGCCCGCCGCGCCTTTAGAGGCTGCGACGGACGAAAAGGGGTAGGCAGGGGATAGGCGAACGGTTCTGGCTTAGGGATTCAGGAGACCGGCGGCGAGCAAGCCGTCGATTTCCTTTTCTGCCGCTGCCCAGTCGTCAGCGCCGTTACCGCCAACGAAGCCACGGCGCTCGGCGATGTGATAGGCGGCAACTTCAATATAGTTGCGACGCTGATCCGGCGTTAGCGCGCGAAGCTGCTTGGTGGGGCTCTTTGCGGCGGCGGGTTTTGCGGCCGGAGTAGCCGGGGCGGCCGGAACAGCCTTGGGCTTTTCCGCGACGACGGGCTTGGCGGCGGCGGGTTTTTCACTTACCGGCTTGGCTGCGACCACGGCGGGTGCCGGCGCAGGGGCGGGAGCGGGGGCAGGTTTGGCCGCGGCCTTGACCGGCGGCACCGGGGTTGGCACCGGGGCTGGCGCTGCGGCCTTGACCGGCGCTGTTACAGGGGCCGCAGCCTTGGTTAAGGTCTTCGCGGCGGGGGCCGACTTGTTTGCGGTGGTCTTGGCTGCTGCCTTGGTTTTGCTGGTTGCCATTTTGTCTCCTATGCTCATCGAAGTTATCGGACTGATTTTCTTGTTGTTTTTGTTGTTGGTCGCATTGTACGTTAATGCCGAAATGTTGCCATCACATGACCGCGGCTAATTTCAGCCGCTATCCAGTGCAAGTATTGCCGCGCCTTTGAGTCCGAGTTGCGGGTCAATTGTCACATAAACCGGCATGCGCGCAGCTAGTGCAGCGTGTTCGGCCTTGGCATTGAAGGCCGCCAGGAAGGGGCCGTTTTGCATCAGCGGCAGGATTTTTGCCATGTCGCCGGCATAGGCACCATAGGCCGCCAGAAAAACATCGACCGAATGGCGGGCGGTAGCTTCGCCCGCCAGTGCGCGCTCGCTGATGATTGCCGGATCAAGCGCTTCGCTGGCGAGGACACGATGAATAGCCGCCAGGCCGGGCCCGGAGATTACCCGCTCCGCGGTAACGCGGCCAAACTCGCTCAGCAGCGATGTCCAGACGCGCGCTTGCACCGCGTCCGCCGGAGCGAAGCCGACATGGCCGCCTTCGCCGGGCAGCACACGGAAGCCGGCAACGTCGGCAACCAGTGTCGCCATGCCCAGCCCGGTGCCGGCGCCGATCACCAGTTTGACTCCATCGGCGAGAGGCTCGCCGGCTTGCAGCACGATGAGCTCGGCGCTGGCCAGCGCCGTCACGCCCATCGCCGCACCAACAAAATCGTTGACCAGCCGCACGGGGCCGAGGAGGTCGAATCGAGCCTCCAGCGCGGCGGCGTCAACTATCCAGGGCAGATTGGTGATCCGGGCCGTGCGGCCGTCGTCCTCGACCGGCCCGGCCAGCGCCAGGCAACCGCCGTCGATGGGGGAAGCAAGGTCAAGCAGATCACGGATGGACTTGTCGGACAGGAATTCGGCCAGCAAGGGCGCAAAATCCGAAAAGTCGGCGCTGGCGAAACGGCGTTCGCCGACAATGTTGCCGCTGTCATCGACCAGTCCCAACAGCACCTTGGTGCCGCCAATATCGCCGCAAAGTTTCATACGGCCACCGGCGCCGCGATGTGCGGATGCGGGTCGTAGCCGTCGAGGGTGAAGTCCTCGAAGCGGAAGGCGAAGAGATCGCTCACGTCTGGATTGATACGCATGGTCGGCAGGGTGCGCGGTGTGCGCGCGAGTTGTAATTGAGTTTGGTCAAGGTGATTCGAATACAGATGCGCATCGCCCAGCGTATGCACGAAGTCGCCGGGTTTGAAACCGCATACCTGCGCCACTATCAGTGTCAGCAGCGCGTAGGAAGCTATGTTGAACGGCACGCCGAGGAAGATGTCGGCGCTGCGCTGGTAAAGCTGGCAGCTCAATTTGCCGTCGGCGACGTAAAACTGGAAGAGGGCGTGACAGGGCGGCAGCGCCATGCGATCGACATCGGCCGGATTCCAGGCGGTGACCAGATGCCGGCGCGAATCCGGATTTTTCTTCAGTCCGTCGATCAGCTGCGCGATCTGGTCGATCTCGCCGTTGGGGTTGGCCGTGGTGCGGTCGGGCCAGTGGCGCCACTGGTGACCGTAGACCGGACCGAGATCGCCGTTGTCGTCGGCCCACTCGTCCCAAATGCGCACGCCGTTGTCCTTGAGGTAGCCGATATTGGTTTCGCCGCGGAGGAACCACAGCAACTCGAAAATGATCGAGCGCAGATGCAGTTTCTTCGTCGTCAGCACCGGAAAACCAGCAGCCAGATCGAAGCGCATCTGCCAGCCGAACACCGAGCGCGTACCAGTGCCGGTGCGGTCGGATTTGACGTGACCGTGTTCGAACACGTGGCGCATCAGGTCGAGGTACTGTCGCATGGGGTCAGCGCGAAATGCCGGCGAGGGCGGTGTTTATAATCGGCCGCTATTCTAATGGGAAGAGCCGCATGGTTGCCCTGGTTAAGGCAAAAGGCATGACAGTGCCGGGGCTTTCCGCTAACCTGCGCCTTTCCCGCAAGGCCACCACCGGCGCCGACCGCCATGCTGACAAGATTCTTTCCCTCGAAACCCGACCATCCGCTGGCTGACGCCCGCGTCGCCAAGCGGCTTTTCGACGAATTGCCGCGGCGCGAGCCGACCGGGGCGCTTGATGAAGCCACCGCATTGCTGGAATCCATCGTTGCCGTCGCCGGTTTTGAGCCGAACGAGCGTCTCACACTGATACTGCAACTCGACGAAGCCGCCGGCCCGCCGGCCCGGCGGCTATGCCGTGAATATGTCGTTTCGGCGCGGCTGTCGCGGCCGCAGGAAATGAAACTGTGGCACTTGAATCACGACTACTGGCAGGCCGTGGCGGCGGCTTTGGACGACTGCCTGCTACGTCACGACAGCGGCGAGAAGGGCGCTGAAGCGATGAAGCCCGCGCTCGCGCTGTTGTATGCCCG
>JAIFMO010000236.1 GCA_020048435.1 Sulfuritalea sp. | reverse complement strand
AAAACAGGGCATCAATGCGACGGTCCTTGAGCTTGTTGAACAGGGTTCCGGCATCCGCACTCTCCTCGACCCGCTGCTGAAGACGCAGGGTATCGAGCCAGCGATCCTGGTCGGTACCATGCTTGAACGCCCGCACCACGCCGAACTTCAATCTCGGCATGGCGATGAAGTCGTCGGCACGCGTAACTTTTGGCGCCACATGACTGCTCACCACGGCGTAGTTCTTCATGGTCAGATAGGTGGCAAACCAGGCAAACTTGTCCCGTTCGTCATTCTGGATGCCCGAGACGCTCATATCCAGATCCCCGCTCGCCAGATCAGCCCACTGCGCTTTTGCAGTTCATCAACGATGTCATGATCAATCCCTGCGGGCCGCTTGTCTTTCTCGAAATAAAAGTAGCCATATTCGTAGAAGGCCAGGCGAATGGGCTTGGTGCCGCAATTCACCGGGCCTGCTGCTGCCATGCTGCTGGCAAGCAGCAGTGCGACCAGCACGACGATACGACTGCGAATGAGTACCGCTAGACAGGTCATGGCTGTCCCCCTTCCCTGATGATCTGATTTTCGGCTTGGCTGACCAGTTTTTCCAGTTCACCGCTTTCCTTGAGCCGCTTGATCTGCTTGCCAATTTGTTCAGCCACCGCAGCATGGCGCGGATGGAGCAGGTGGAACAGCTCAAGACGGGCCAGCGTTCCCGCCATCTGAATATCCTTGAGTCCGAGCATGCGCAGCACGCGTTGTCCATTGACGCCACCGCTTCGACCCGTTTGGCCATGCCTGCCGCGACCCGGGCATGTTCGATCCCGCGGACGATGCCGACGCGGTAGGGCGCCAGCGATGCGCGATCGGTGACCTTGATGCCCTTGCGGGCAAAAGCCACGCTATCCAGGTAGTAAACCGCCGGCCTGACCTGCAGTAGGGTCGGATTCTTGTCGATGTAGGCCTGAACCCGTCCGACTTCGCCATCCACTTCTCCGGCGAGCGCCTGGGGATTCGCCCGTGCAGCAGGAACTGGTCTGCTGTGTGCCGACAAACCAACACGACGATAGACCTCCTCCAGCACCTGGGCGGCAATGTCCTGCTCCGTAGCCAGTTCGTTGCGAACCAGACTAAGTTCGCGCGCCTGCTGGGCGATGGCCGACAACGGCGTCAATATCCCGATGCCCAGAATGACTGCCAGCAACTGGCGCTCTAGCCACCGGGTCAGTCGGTCGTACAGGCTGCGGTAAGTTTGTGGATGTGTGTCCATGAAATTCCTTTCCAGTACGTTATTTCTGCTCCGGTGGCAGGGTAGTAGCGGCATCCAGCAAGGCATCCGCCACCTGCAGGAAATGGCCTATGTCCAGCGGCTTGGTCAGGTAATGGGTAAATCCGGCGGCCATGCCGCGTTCGATGTCGCGTGGCATAGCCGTCCATGCCGGGCATGTTGATGTCGAGCAGGATCAGGTCAGGCCGGTGGGCCAGCGCCAGTTCGATGCCCAGCTCCGGCGTGTGGGCGGTAATCAGATGGACATGCTCGCGCATGCCCATCACCTGAGCAATTAGCTTGAGGTTGGACGGGTTGTCGTCAATGGCCAGCACATTGGCCTCGCGTTGCTGTGATTCGTTTGCGTTGATGTACTCCACCGCCGTCTTGCCAGCGCCGACTTTTGCCGTATGGCCCATGGCCAGTTCCAGCCAGAAGGTGGATGATGGTGAGGCCGATGCCGGTGCCTTCGATTTCGCTGGCCTCGGCCCCGAGGCGGTTGAAGGGCTGGAACAGGTCGCCGATGCGCTCGGGTGCGATGCCAGGGCCGCTATCCGTGACGGCGATGCGCAGGTGGCCGGGCTTGCCAGCGTCAACCGTCAGCCGGATATTCCCTTGTGGCCGGTTGTACTTGATGGCATTCGAGAGCAGGTTGAGCAACACCTGTTTGAGGCGCACGCGGTCGGCAAACACGACGCTCTCCGCCGCCAGGTCGATGGTCAGCCCGATGCCGGCGTTTTCGGCCAGAGGCTGAATCAGGTGGCGGCAATCCTCGCCGAGCGAGGAAAGGTCAACGCCTTCCATCGACATCTCGATGCGGCCCGACTCGATCTTGGCCAGATCGAGCACTTCATTGATCAGATCGAGCAGGTGACGGCCGGCCTTGAGGATCTCATGCACGTTGTCCTGCTGGTCGGCGTTCATCGCGCTGTCGTATTCCAGCATCTGGGCAAAGCCGATGATGGCGTTCATCGGCGTGCGCAGCTCGTGGCTCATGCTGGAGAGAAAATGCGCGCCGTGATGTCGGTATTGGTCCCGAGCATACGCACGGGCTTGCCGGAGGCATCGCGCGTCACCGTGCCGGTGCCCCTCAGCCAGCGGTTCGCGCCGTTGGGCCAAAGCACCCTAAACTCGATGTCGTAGGGTGCGATGTCCTGCAAGGCCAGTTGGATCGCCTCGTTCGCCCGCGGGGCATCCTCGGGATGCATACATCATGTCGTCCCAAACCAGGATGTTGTTCGCGACATCCCAGTCCCAGATCCCGATGCCCGCCGTCCTGTTGGCCAGTTGCAGGCGCAGGCCCAGTTGTTGCACCTGCTCCATAGTCTGCCGGTGCTCGGTCACATCCTGCACCGTGCCGGAGACGCGAAGCAGCTTGCCCGAAGCATCGAATTCGCCGCGCGCCTCCTCGTGCACCCAGCGCACCTGCCCGGATTCGAGCACGATGCGGTGGTCGATGCTGTGGCGGCCGCCAGCGTGCATCGCACCTTGTTCCGATGCCTTGACCGCAGCCACGTCGTCCGGGTGCACATAGCTGAAGAAGCGCTCGTAGGTCGGCTCGACGCTGCCGGGTTCCAGGCCAAAGATGCGGTAGATCTCATCCGACCAGTGCAACTGGCCGCTCGGGACATCCCAACTCCAGTGGCCAAGGTGGGCGATGGTCTGGGCTTCGCGCAGCAGCCGCGCGTTTTCGGCCAGCGTTTGCTGGGTCCGTAACCGTGCCTCGATGTTGTGGAAGGTGCCGTAGATGTAAGGCTTGCTCTCGATCGTGCGGGCATTGATGAAGATCTCGACCGACACCGTCCTTCCGTCCTTGACCCGGTGCAGGGTTTCCAGGTGTACGCCGTCCTGACTGGCCATCTCGTAATAGTGCGCCCGGGTTTTTTCCTCGTCGAAATTCGGGTCCCAGTCCGGGATGCGCCAGGTCAGCAGTTCCTCCATGGGCGCGCCCCAGTGCCGTGCCGCCGCCTCGTTGCAATACACCAAACGATAGTCGGCCTCGACGTCGATGAGGAACATCGGCTCGGCGGTCTGCTCGATCATCATCCGGAATTGTTCGGCCTGTTTCTGCGCCCGCATGCGTGCGTCGATATCCTGTACCACGCCGAGCATCTTCAGCGCCTTGCCGCTTTCATCCCGGGTCACCGCGCCGCGTTCCAGCAGCCAGCGCACCGTGCCATCCGGCCACACGACACGGTGTTCAATTTCGTAGGGAACATCGCGCTCGATGCAGGCAGCCACGGCATCGGTTACCGCCTGACGGTCGTCCGGGTGAATGGCGGCAAGGAAGTTGTCATAGGACGTTTCGAGTGTGCCAACCGCGTGGCCGAACAGCGGGGCGATGCGTTCCGACCAGTACAGTTCGCCCGTCTCGAGGGTCCATTCCCACGTGCCGATATTGGCGAACTGCTGGCCGCGCCGCAGGCGCTCTTCCGCGACACGCATCGCTTCCTGACTGGCTTTCAGTGCGGTGATGTCGGTACGAATGGAAATGTACTGGTTGGGTGCCCCTTTCCTGTCGAGAATGGGGAAGATGGTGGCCTCGACCCAGTAAAGTTCGCCTTCCTTGCTGCGGTTGCAGACCTCGCCCTGCCAGATGCGACCGCTGGTGATGGTGTGCCAGAGATCAGCGTAGAAGGCCTTGTCGTGGTGACTGGACTTGACCATGCGGTGGTTCTGTCCAAGCAGTTCCTGCCGGGTGTAGCCGCTGATGGCACAAAACTTGTCGTTAACGTGAATGATGTTGCCCTTGGCATCGGCGATGCTGACGATGGCGTGCTCGTCGATGGCCTGGCGCAATTGTTCGAGGCGCAGTTTGGCCTGGGCCTGCTGCTGCTGCTTGAGTTGTTCGCCGCGCAGAAAGGCGCGGTAACGCAGGGCGTGGGATTCAACGGCGGCCAGCAGCAGTTCCGGCGCCACCGGTTTGGCGAGAAAATCCTCGGCCGCAGCGGCACGGGCCAGCAGTTTGTCCTGCATGCTCTCCATCGCGGTAAGGAAGATCACCGGCAGGCGCGCATAGGCGGAACGCTGGCGCACGATGGTCGCCAGCTCGGGCCCACGACAGCCGGGCATTTCGATGTCGAGCACCAGTACGTCGGGCCGGTGCTCATCGAGAGATTCCAGAACCAGCAGCGGGTCCTGGGTGGCCAGTACCTGGATGCCGGCCTGCTGCAGCACCTTGCCGTAAAACGCCAGGCTGCTCTCGTCATCGTCGAGCAGGATGGCACGAATCGGCGGGCCGGCCAGCCGGTCGTGGATGTCTTCGACAAGCCCGGCGAGTCGCTCGGGGTCGAGTGGCTTGTTGAAGAAATGACTGACCCCGAGGCGCTGCCAGGTAACCTGATCCTTGAAGCGCGCCGCATCGTCCGTGAGTGCAATCCAGCCGGCAGTCGGTGTCGCGCGGCGCGAAAGCTCGTCACGCTGTTCGGCGGACAAGCTGTTGAGCCAATTCAAAGTGGTCAGCAGAATGTCGTGGTCGTCAAGCTTGGCTGGCAATTGCTCGATGGATGCGATGCGCAACGGGGCCACGTTCAGGGCAGCCAGTCGCGGTGCGAGCGGGGGAATGCCGGCGGAGAACTCGCCGAGGGCGACGACGCGCAGGGCCTGACTGGTGATTTGTCTCATGGGGTGCTTTCTGTCAGCATGACCTGTCCTTTGCCGCTGCGTTTGGCGGCATACATGGCGTGGTCGGCAGCGGTGAGGATCTCGGTGGCGGTACGGCCGTGTTGTGGTAACAGGGCAATGCCGATGCTGGCCCCCATGCGGCTGGGGGTGCCGAGCAGGGTCATCGGTTGCGCGATGGCCGCCAGCAGGCGGTTGCCGATGGCGAGCGCTGCATCGGCACTGGCGACGTCATGGCAGATGGCAACGAACTCGTCGCCACCGAGTCGCGCGACGAAGTCGTTTGCGGCCAGGTCATGCCTCAGGCGATGGGCGGCGATTCTCAGTGCTTCGTCGCCGGCTTCGTGGCCGAGCGTGTCATTGATCGGCTTGAAACCATCGAGATCGAGGAATAGCACGGCGTGCATTCCCGTGCCAGGCTGGGCGCACAGGTCCTCAAGCCGGGCGTTGAACTGGGCGCGGTTGGGCAGTTTGGTCAGTGTGTCGTGCAGGGCGAGAAACTCGATGCGCTCGCGCGCTGCTTCTTCGGCGGAGATGTCACTGATCAGGCCAATGAATTCGCTGGACGAGTTGCGTTTGAGTTCGGTAACGGATAGGCGCATCGGAAAGGTATCACCATTTTTTCTGCGTCCACGCACTTTGCGACCGATGCCGATGACGTGTGGTGTCTTCTCGCGCTGGTAGCGCGCCAGATAGCCGTCGTGCTCGGCGGCATACGGTTCGGGCATCAGCATATTGACATTGTGGCCGATGACTTCATCGGCGCTGTAGCCGAAGATGGTTTGCGCTGCGCGGTTGTAGCTCTGGACGATGCCTTGCGCATTGATGGTGAGGATGGCCTCGTAAACATTGTCGAGGACGCCAAACAGGCTGTCCTGAATGCTGGCGATCCGGTGCATCGAGCGCATGCGGGCCTCCAGCACTGCGAAGACAATGGGTTTGGACAGGTAGTCGTCGGCACCCGCATTGAGGCCGGCGACAACATCCTCAGAAGCTGTCAAGGAGGTCATCAGGATTACCGGCACCCAGCGCCTGCCGCCCAGTGCCTTCATCTGGCGGGTGGCTTCGATGCCATCCATTCCTGGCATCACCACATCCATCAAAACCTGGTCGGGCGGATCGGCTTGGAAGGCAGCAACAGCAGCGGCACCATCCTGCACATAGGTCACGCGGTAACCCTGCTGTTCAAGGAAGGCGATAACAGGCAATGCGGTGGCCCGTGAATCATCCACAAACAGAATGCGCACTGTCTCACCCCCAAAAAGATATAGCTGCGTAGCTTATCGCAAAAGCGGAAGTCTCTCCTTTGGTAACCGCATCAAGCGATTCTTGGATCGATACTTCGTAACTCGCAGCGTAGATTGACAAACCGCCAGAAGGATTTTGTGACTGTCCGTACTGATGAGTACGCCGAAAGCTGGAATGATTGAGTGACAGATTCTGGATCGGTTACCGGCCGTTCGTATCGCGCTATTTTTCGGTGCCGCAATGTCTCTTCCTGGCCGAACCTTACCTTCCAATTAGCTCACTCTAACACGGCCCCAATGACCGGATTGTGGTTGAAGCCGA
>JAIFMO010000074.1 GCA_020048435.1 Sulfuritalea sp. | reverse complement strand
CTGTATTCGCCGCACCAGTTGCCGGCCGATACCAGCGGGAATTTCCAGCGGTGCTTTTCGTTCGGCGTGCCGTCGCCGGAAAAGCTTGGCGGGTAGCGATGGCAATCGCCGGCGCCACGATCATGCTCATGGAAATAGACGCAGTCGTGACAGGATGAATGTCCGGCGCCCGCGGGCGCCGTCGTGGCTTTGCTTACTTCGTGTGTCGGCATGGGATTTTGACCTTGACTCGTGGGGGCGCGGATGCGGTCTTGCGTGTATCGGGCAGCCATTATGCGTGGAGTTTATGAATAAACGATGAAATGAGGTGGTGCCGTCGCCCGATTGATGGGTGTGTAACGAGGGTGTAACGCGCAGGGGCTAGAGTCTTGGTTTGGCGGGGATTCCCGTCCGGCTTGATCCATTCGATGTAATTCAAGGAGGTGAAGGATGAATGAGTGCGCAAGCAAGAATCGTTTTCGGGCAACGGTCAGACCCGACGGCAGGCTGGACATGGATACGCTCGGGGAATTTCGCAATGCCTGTCGCCACGCCATCGATGACGCCGAGGTAAGCGAGCTTGTCGTCGATTTTTCGAAAATGTCGCACATCGACAGCATGGCGCTGGGCGCGCTGATCGCTTTGCGCGAGCGGGCGATCAAGGCTAGCAAGCAAATTTCCCTGGTCAACTGCAACTGGCGTATTCGCCGGGTGTTTGGCCTGGCCAACCTCGATCGACTGTTCGCAATCAGTAGCTGATTGCGCTGAATAAGGAGTGGTATTCATGCGCCAACTGAAATTCCATGTCCTTGTCGCGCTTGCCCTGCTGGGTTCTTCGCCTGCCTGGGCCTTGTTCTCGCTCAAATTCGGCATCTATGCCTCGGAAAAGCCCACGCTGCTGGTCCAGCAGTTCCGTCCACTGCTCAATTATCTTGAGCAGTCGATTGGTCGGGATATGGGCGAACCGGTCGTCATTGAACTCGATGTCTCGCCCAATTACGACGAAGGCATCAAGGCGCTGGCCGACGGGCGGGTGGATTTCGCGCGAATGGGGCCGGCTTCTTTCTTGCAGGCGCGGGCGATGGCGTCAGGGATCGAATTGCTGGCACTGGAAAATGAAGAAGGCGGCAAGTATTTCCAGGGGGTCATTTTTGCTCGCGCCGATAGCGGACTACATCGACTGGCCGATCTCAAGGGCAAGCGCTTCGCCTTTGGCGATCACAACTCCACCGCGGGGCGCTATCTCGCCCAGTACGCCCTCCAGCGCGCCGGGGTCAGGGCCACTGACTTGGCCGGTTATGAATACCTGGGTCGCCATGATCGGGTAGCCGAAGCAGTATGGAATGGAGATTTCGCCGCGGGCGCGGTGAAGGCTGATGTCTTTGATCGCTTGCAACAGCAGGGCCGCGCCGTAACCGTGCTGGCACGAATGAAGAATGTCACCGGGCCGTGGGCGAGCCGCGCCGGCCTTTCGCCTGGCGTGGTTGCCAGTCTCCGGCGCGCGTTGCTGTCAGTGCCCGAGTCATTGGGGCAGTCCAGCATCAAGAAGCAGGGATTTCTGCCCTATGCCGCGGGCGATCTCGATCTGGTGCGGCAGGCGGTGGAAACAAACGAGCGATTCTTTACCGCGGCCGGCTCCTGATCGATTCATGCCGCCGAACCCATGAAGTCCAACGCTTTATCGATGGCATCAGCATTGCGTGGGTGGCAAGTACGCATCGGCGGTCGGTCTCTGTATCGACCCAGTCATTGGCTGTTGTGGCATCAACTGCTGCTTTCGTCGCTGCTGGCGACGCTGGTGTTGATGGTGGTCGCGGGAGTCTGGCTCGGCGAGCTTGAGTCGCAAGAACATCGACGGCTGTACGAGGGCAGCTTGCGGGAGAAACTGGCCCTGCTGCGGGCCGCCAGTCAGGAGGCCCTGGTCAGCCGGGATACGCCGGTATTGACTTCAATTGTCGAAGAATCCGGGCGACGTGATGGACACATCCTGTCGCTTGAGATTATTGACGACGACAACAAGGTGCTGGCGCAATGGCAGATGCCGACGCCACCCGCATCGCCCATCATCCAGGATATGGAGGTGCGGTCCGTGGTGGCGGGGGAGAATTTCGGCCGAATACGGGTGGTCTGGGACATGAGCTCGCGGCAGGAGGAAGTCGAGTCACACACCCGCTCGTTGTTGATCATTCTGGCGCTGGTGATGCTGGTGCTCGCCGCCATCCTGATTTTTCTGGCGAGACTGGTCGTGGTGCGCCCCATCAACATCATTCATGACTATTTGCTGACGGAGGTCGTGCCGACGGGCGGCATGTCCCACGCGGCGCGAGAGTTACAGCGTCTGGGTGAGGCAGTGACCGCCTTGTTGCGACTCAAGCACGAGATCAAGCGCAGCGAACTACGCTATCGGGGACTATTCGATAACATGTTTTCCAGTTGCATGGTGTTGTCGAGCACGGTGACGGGTGGTTTTCAGGTCGAGGATATCAATGAGAGTTGCCGTCGCTTGCCGGCCCTGGCCATAGGCGCGTGGCGGGTGGCCAGCCTCGGCGAGATCATCGACGAAAGCGAGGCGGCTGTTCTCTATGAAGCACTGCGTAATGCGGCGACCAGGCAAGCAACTTGTCACATGGAAGAATTTGCCCTGTCGCGGGCGGGGCGCATTTACTGGCTGGATTGCCATGTTTTTCCGCTCGATGACGGCGAAATGGTGTTGATGATCCGGGATGTCACCGATCTCAAGATTTCGCTGGATCTGCGGCGCGCCAAGGAGGCGGCGGAACAGGCCAACGAGCTTAAAAGCTCGTTCCTGGCCAGCATGAGTCACGAAATTCGGACCCCGTTGAACGGGGTGTTGAGCATGGTGGAACTGCTGCGCGGCACGCGCCTGAGCAACAAGCAGCAGCATTGGGTCAATGCCATCCGTAGCTCGGGCCAGCTCCTGCTCTCCACCATCAACGACATTCTCGATTTCTCGAAGATCGAGGCCGGGCGCCTGCACCTGGAGGAAGTCCGCTTTTCGCTGGGCGAGGTGATTGGCAACCTGTTCAACGCGACGTCGCAGCGGGCTTATGGCAAGGGGCTTGAATTGATCCTGCAGCAGGCCCCCGATCTGCCGGATCAATTGATTGGCGATCCCTTCCGCATTCAGCAGGTACTGATCAACTTGGTTGGCAACGCCATCAAATATACGGAGCGGGGGGAGGTGGAGATTTCCCTGGAGAAGCAGGATATTCCGGGAAATCGGCTGCTGCTGCGCGTCTCGGTGCGCGATACCGGCGTCGGGATCGCGTCCGGGCAGGTGAAGCGGGTGTTTCTGCCCTTCGAGCAGGGTTTTTTCAATCGCGCCTTGTTCCGCGAAGGCACCGGGCTGGGCTTGGCCATCAGCAAGCGACTGGTGGACGCCATGGGCGGAACCATCGGGGTAGAAAGTCGCCTGGGTGAGGGCAGCCTGTTTCATTTCGAGGTGCCGGTTGGCGTGGTCGATGTGCCGCAACATTCCGGTTGGCTGATTCCCGACAGTTGGAGCCGGATACCGGCGCTGGTCTGGGTACGACATGAGGCCGTGCAGAGATCGATCGTGCGGGCCCTCGATTCCTTCGGTTTCAAGACGCACGTTGCCCTGGCTGCGGCCGAAGCGGATGAATGGAGCCGTGGCGCGGCAGCCGCTGATCGTCTCTGCCTGGTGGTGCTTGACGACAGCCTGATCGGCAGCGAGGGGCCGAATCTCCTTGCTGCGATGGAAGCGAGGGCGGGGGCAGTAAAGCCTTACGCGCTCTATGTGGTGAATATGTTCAATCGGGACCGCGGGGAACTGGATCGCCTCGATAGTCAGCCCAACACGTCCTATGTGATGAAACCGATTCATATTTCATCGTTGTACAACGTGTTGCAGGAACTTTTCGGATTTTCCAGCAAGTCGCGGGCCGTGGCGGCGAAGCTGGAAGATCCCTCCTGGGAAATGCTGATCGAGCGTCTGGGCGCCCGCAAGCACTTGTCGGGCGCCCGCATCCTGCTGGTCGAGGACAACCTGGTCAATCAGGAGGTGGCCGTGGAGGCGCTGTCGATGGCGGGCGTTGAAGTGCAACTGGCCGCCAATGGCCAGAAAGCCATTGAAATGGTCTTCGGCGGCAACCGCTTCGATGGCGTGCTGATGGACTTGCAGATGCCGGTCATGGATGGTTTTCAGGCAACCCGGCTTATTCGCGAGCAATACGACATGGAAACCCTGCCCATCATCGCCATGACCGCGGGTGTGCTCTTTCGCGATCGCCAGCGCAGCCTGGAGGTCGGCATGAACGACCATGTCGGCAAGCCGGTCAACATGAAGAACCTGATGGAAACGCTGATGAAATGGGTGACGCCGGCGCATCCGCGGCCCTTGAGTTTCAGCCGGGCCGGCGCGGACGACTTGCCTGCTGCCGAATCCGCGTTGACCCTGGATGGTCGGGTGGACTGGGCACGCATCGAACTGCCAGGGATCAAGATATTCAAGGGTTTGAATCGACTTGGCGGCAATCAGAAGCTCTATTTCAAGTTGCTGAAGAGTTTCGCCAAGGCCCA
This sequence comes from Sulfuritalea sp., assembly GCA_020048435.1. GTDB lineage: Bacteria > Pseudomonadota > Gammaproteobacteria > Burkholderiales > Rhodocyclaceae > Sulfurisoma. Next base: position 12,726 of record JAIFMO010000074.1, on the reverse strand, counting down.
TGACCACACCGAGACGGAGGTGTTGGCCGCCCTGGCCAACCGGGATACAAAAACTTTGCGCCGACTGGCGCACACCGTCAAGGGCGTGGCGACGACGCTGGGCGCCGACTCGCTGCACGACAGCGCCATGATCGTCGAAAAAGAGGCCGAGAACGGACAGATCGACAGCTTGCGGGAAATGGCCGAACCGCTGATCGTTCATCTGAACGAGGTGCTGCGCAGCATACATAGTTTTCTCCGATCGATTCGCTCCAGCGAGCGCGACGATCCGGCGACCGTGGCCACCGTCGCTTCCGCTCCGGGCACGCCCGCCGCCGGAATTTATGACGAAATCCTCGATCTGCTGGAACGCGCCGATACCCGGCTGCAGGAAGTCTGCGAGGCCAACTCGGCGACGATTCGCGCCTGGTTCGACGGCGACGGTCCTTACAGAGCATTCATGGAAGGTGTCGAGCATTATCACTTCGAGGAGGCCAGGGATGTTTTCCTGAGCAGTGCGGCGGTCGAAAATTGCAGCGAAGAGCAACACACTTTTCAATTCTGAGCGGGCGCCGCAATGAATAGTCCTTTGATGTCCGGCAATTCGGCGATTAAGCAGCGTGGTCCCTCAAGCGAGGGGGGCAATTGCAGCACGCAGACGGTGCTGGTGGTGGATGACAGCCCGACCGTGATTGCGCTGGTCGATGAAACGCTGCGCGCGGCCTACCACGTCCAGGTGGCCACCAGCGGGCCCCAGGCGCTGGCGTTGCTGGCCAGGGCGCCGGCGGTGGATTTGATCCTGCTCGACGTGATGATGCCGGAGATGGATGGCTTCGAGGTCTGCCGTCGCATCAAGACCAACCCGGCCAACCCCGCCTGGCGCGACATACCGATCATCTTCCTGACCGCGCTGAGCGAGTATGGCGACGAAGCCCGTGGCCTCGGCCTGGGGGCGGTCGATTACATCGCCAAGCCGGTGGTGCCGGTCACCTTGCGCGCCCGGGTCGATACCCACGCGGAACTGTGCCGGGTGCGGCGGGAATTGCAGGAAAAGAACGACCTGCTGAGCGCCGAGCGCGAGATCATCGAAGGCATGATCCTGCGCATGCGCGCCGATCCCGCTTTCAATGACCGGCACTTGCGCTGGCTGATGCGGCCAGTCGAGCGAACCAGTGGCGACATCTGCCTGGCCGCGTTCTGCCCGGATGGCCGCCAGATGGTTCTGGTGGGCGACTTTGCCGGTCATGGCCTGACGGCCGCCATCGCCGGACCCTGGGTCAGTCAGGCCTTCTACGCCCTGTGCGCGAAGGGTGACGCCGGGGCCACGCTGACCGAATTTCTCACCACGCTCAACGCCTTGTTGCGCGCGCAGTTGCTGGCGGGCCAATTCATGGCCGCGCATCTGGTCGAGGTCGATCCCGCGCGGCGGCGGTTGCGCCTTTGGGGCGGCGGCATGCCGGAACCCCTGCATGTCGGCCTGGATGGGATGGTGCGCCGCATCGCCCTCGCCTCGTTTCCGCTGGGACTATTGCCGGAGCCGGATCTGTCCGCCGATGTGCGCACGCTGGACGTGCGCGAGGGGGAACGGCTGTTGCTCTACACCGACGGCATCGTCGAGGCGAGCAATGCCGCTGGCGCACTGTACGAGATCGAGCGTCTGGAGGCTTCCTACGCGACACTGCTAAGCGATGGCGGGCCACTGGCCGAACTGGTCGCCGCCGTCGATGCCTTCGTTGCCGGCCGGGCGCAGGCGGACGATATGTTGCTGCTTGAATTGAATTTGTGAGCGAGGTGCGCCATGCCTTTATACGATGAAGCGGCAGGCAGCCCACGCAAGCACCGCCGGACGATTCTGGTCATCGACGACGATCCCGCCGCGGTGAGCCTGATCGATGGCGCGCTCAAGCATCGCTACGGTGTGCGGGTGGCGCTGGATGGCGAGATGGGGCTGCACCTAGCCACGGGCCGCGATGTCCCCGACCTGATTCTGCTGGATATCGTCATGCCGAAAATGGATGGCTACGAAGTGTGCGAGGCGATTCGGCTCCACCCCGTCAGCCGCAACGTGCCGATCATCTTCCTGACCAGCCTGAACGACGAATTTTCCACCGTGCGCGGCTTCGAGCTCGGGGCCAACGACTTCGTCACCAAGCCGATCTGTCCGCGCGTGCTGGGCGCCCGGGTGCATGCCCACATCGAGTTGAACAGGCACCAGCGCGAACTGGAGTGCAAGGTGCGGGAACGCACCAAGGAAATCCAGGACTTGCAGCTCAACATCATTCAATGCCTGGGGCGGGCCTCGGAATTCCGCGACAACGAAACCGGTATGCATGTCGTCCGCATGAGTCACTATTCCTCGCACCTGGCTCGGGCCGCCGGTGTGAGCGAGACCATGGCGAAGTTGCTGTTGAACGCGGCACCCATGCACGATGTCGGCAAGATCGGTATTCCCGACAATGTCCTGCTGAAACCCGGCCGCCTGGACGAGGCGGAATTCGAACTCATCCGCCAGCATCCCGTCATTGGCGCCGACATTCTCGGTCGCTATGACAGCGAGCTGATGCACATGGCCCGTAGCGTCGCCCTGACCCATCACGAAAAATGGGATGGCAGCGGCTACCCCAACGCGCTGAAGGCCGAGGCTATCCCGCTGGAAGGGCGCATCATCGCCGTGGCCGATGTCTTCGACGCGCTAACCACCGCGCGCCCCTACAAGGCGGCGTGGTCGGTGGCGGAAACGGTGAATCTTCTGCGAGCGGAACGCGGCCGGCACTTCGACGCCCGGCTGGTCGATCGATTCATTGAAATCATGCCCGCAGTGCTGGAAACGAAGGAAAAATACGCCGAACTCGATCCGGTGGCCCCGGCCGACCTGGTGGACTCAGCCGACGAATAGCCGTACCGCTAGCGCCGACTTTTTCGGCCACGACGGGGGGGAGCCGCCTTGGCCGCGGGGATACGGCTGTCCTGCCTAGCCGCGCATGAAATGCCTGGCGTAGCGCGGGCTCATGTGGTCCATGGGCAGCAGCAGCGGCAGGTCGGCGGTGTTGAAGTCGGGGTCCCATGCGGGTTCGCCGCAAATCCAGGCGCCAGCGCGCAGGTAGCCCTTCAGCAGGGGGGGCACCTCGGCGGCATGGCCGGTCACCAGCCGTTCGTAGGGCAGGCGGTCGCGCGGGAAGACGCGGTATTCGAGCGGCGCGATATGGTCGTCGATCAGTTGCACGAAGAGGTTGGCGGCGTTGTGGCCGCCGTCGACCATGCCGACCGAAGCGCAGCCGATCAGGTGGCGATAACCATGGCGCTGCATGAACTCGGCGAGTTTGCCCCACAGCAGCGCGATGACGGTGCCGTTACGGTGGTCGGGATGGATGCAGGAACGGCCAACTTCGACCATGCCGGGGCGCAGATGTTGCATGCGGGTCAGGTCGAATTCGTTTTCGGTGTAGTAGGTGCCGACCGTCTTGGCCGCTTCTGGCGTGAGAATGCGGTAGGTGCCAACAACCTTGTTGGACCGCTCGTCGCGCACGATCAGGTGCTCGCAGTGTGGATCGTAAAAGTCGGCATCGACGCCGGCCTTGCGGTTTTGAAGCCTGGCGCCGAGTTCCTCGGCAAAAACGTGGTAGCGCAGCCGTTGCGCCTCCTCGACTTCGTTGGCGCTCAGCGCCAGGCCGACCGAATAGTGTTGATGATGGTGACGGGTTTCGCGCCATTGCTGGGTGTGCAGCATGCTTTTCTCCTTTTTGACTTTGTCTGCGGTGGCATTGTCGGGAGGTAGCGTTACGGCGCGATGAAGTCAATGTTGCATTGGCGTGAATACTGTCGGGCGGAATCAGTGGTCAATCTTCTCGTCGCTGCTGCGTAGGCGCTGCGCCATCATCCGCATGACTTCCGTGGCGAAGTGGGGTGTTTCGGCGACCAGGAAGAGAAATCGTTTCTTGTCGATGACCGCGAAGCGGCAGGTCGTCACCGCGACAACGGTGGCCGAACGCGGCAGGTTCTCGATCATCGCCATTTCGCCGAAAATCGCGCCCGGCTGCGAGCTCTCGACGACGCGATTTCCGATCAGGATGTTGGCGTCGCCCTCCAGCAGCACATACATGTGGCCGTCGCCGGGATCGTTTTCGCGAAAGAGCATGCCGCCGGCGTCAACCTTGCAGAAGTGTGGGTCATTGCGGAACAGGTCGTAGAAGATCATGGCTAATCCCTGAAAAATGAATAAGTTAAAATTTAACGGCGCAGGGCGGGCAGTCCTTGCAGGTAGCCGATGGCGCCGCGCTGGTCGATCTTGCGCCGCAGATCGAGCTTGATCGAGTCCGGGTAAGCCTTGAGGTCGGTGGCGGCGCCGGGATGCTGGATGTTGCCCATGACGTAGCCGTGCCCATTTACGTTGGGCACCACCTGCAAGCCGGTGTGCTCGGCGCCGGCGGGCGCCACCAGAATGCGGACGGGGTTGCCGGAATCGATATTGAAGGCCCAGAGGAAGTTGTTGAGATGGTTGCCCGAATCCTCGCCGACGAACAGCGTGCGCATTTCCGGCGAGAACTTGATGTTGTCCGGGTTGGCGATGCGGTCGGTGTCGCATTTATCGTAGGCGCCGTGGCGTTGTCCGAACGGTTTCTTGGCGCCGAGCAGTAGCGCCCGCATGCCGGTGGCCACCCAGTCGCTGGCGATGGCCTGCCCCGTCGTATCTCGCTGGCCGCCGGCCAGTGGCGCCTGGTAGATGCCGCCGCAGACGAGGTCCTTGGCGTCGCCCTTGAGCTTGATGTGATCTTGCGGGCGCTCGCCATTCTGGCCGTCGAGCATGCCGGCCTCGATATAGGACATGGCGACGTAGAGCTGGCGATCGGCGGCGTTGTGCGTCACGCCTTCCATCTTGGTGAATTCACTGGTGGCCCCCAGCAGGGCGCCATAGCGGCGTGGTTCGAGGAAGGCAGCCGCCGTCGCCATGCCCGGCTTGAGCTTGAGCCAGACCGTTTCCTGCTTTGCGCCGGAGCCCGGGGCGCGTTTGCCGGCCTGGCCTTCATAGACGAAGACGGGCCGGTAGTCCTGGTATTTTTCCGGCGCCGCCGCGACCTCGGCCGGCGTGGCGGTCGCGAAAATGTCCGAGAAGCGGATGCCGCGCGCGATCAGCGGTTCGATGTCGGCATCGGTGGCGTGGCCGAGGCGAATCCAGGCGAGCTTGGCATTGCCACCGTCGGCGCCGTCAAGCTGCTCCCAGCGGGCGGCGAAGAGCGTGCCGGTGGAGAGATCGCGCGGCTGGTCGGCAACGAACATGAACAGCATGGTGTCACGGCCATCGTCGCCGAAATAGACGGTGCGTTGGTCGGGCATCACTTCGGCCAGTTCGGTCGAACGGCGGCCCATGGCATAGCGTTTGGTCGCGGTTGCCGTGCCGCTAGCACCGACTTTTACTTCGACCGTGAAGCCGTAGCGGTAGGGGGTGGCGCCACCCTCGTCGAAACGCTTGCCGGGCGTGCCGAGGTAGAGGTTCATCGTTTCCAGCGGTTCTGTTTCGAACTGGCGGGCGTTGGGCTCGTACTCTTCGCCACCGAGGTGGGTGTTCCATGGCGAGAGCGATCCGGCGCAGGGAATCCAGAGGCCGCCGATGGCCGCCATGTTGACGTTGTGCAGATTGCGGGCCTTGAGGGCGCCCGACTGGCGATCCTGCGTGACGCTGGCGAGGCTCATGGCCATTGGCAGCTGGGCATAGAGTTCCATCGTGTCCTTGCCCGAGGCCAGCGGCGCTTCGGTGTGGTACTCGTAATGCGTCAGCAGGAAGAGTTTTTCATGTTTTCCGTCGCCAATCCGGATCAGCGAGTTGGCGTCGGGCGCGTAGGCATGGAAGGGGCCCTTGGCGGCTTCTCCCGTGGCGGTCGGCGCGGTAGCCAGAATGGCCTGCCCCTGCTGGTCGACCACCAGCCCCGCCTCGCCGTCGGCGAACTTGTCGCTGACGCGGAACAGCGTGCGGTAGCTCAGCGGATACACATGCCGCGAGCCGTCGGCATGGGTGACAACCGCGCTCGATGTCGTATGGGTCGTGGTCATTTCAGCCTCGCCGCGTGGCGCGGGCGTGGCGGTGAATTCCACGGAAGCAATGCGGGGTGCATCCTTGCCCGCGGCAAGGCTGGAGGCTACGGGCATGGCAAGGCCGATCAGTGTCGGCAAGGCGAAGGCGAGCAGTTTCGTGCGCATGGGGTGGAAATCGAGTCGGGGATCGGGCGTTCGATTCTGGCGGTACGCTGTTACGGCAATGTTGCAGCGGCATGAAATTTAACGCGATGCGGTGACATTCGGGTGTAACAGAGCCCGGCGAGAATACCGCGCCATGAAACGATGGATGGCATCAGCGGCGCGGCGCTCGCGTGAAATAGTCAGGAATGCGGCAACTGCGGCGGCCAGTGCGGCGGCCCTGCGGCTGCGGGCAGCAACACGGCTTTCCCGCGTCGGCCTGCATCTCGCTGCCGGCCTGGGCGTGGTGGCTTGCGTCTTTCCGTTCCTGGGGCACCCTGCCCGCCTATGGCACAAGCGACGCTGGTCGCGACAATTGCTGGGCATGCTCGGCGTGCGGCTAATGTGGTCGGAACCGGACTGTGGCGAGGGGGTGGGCAAGGTTGCGGATGGCGGCGAGATGATCGTCGCCAATCATGTTTCCTGGCTCGACATCTTCGTCATCAACGCGGTGGCGCCGGCCGCCTTTGTCGCCAAGGATGACGTGCGCAGCTGGCCGCTGATCGGCTGGTTGAGCATGCGAACCGACACGCTGTTCATCGAACGCGGCTCGGCGCGCGCCGCCCAACTGATGCGCGACGCGGTGCGCTTGGCCTTGCGTGACGGCCAGAAATTGGTTGTCTTTCCCGAGGGTACGACCACCGACGGCTCGACACTGCTGCCGTTCCGCGGTGCGCTGCTGCAAGGGGCGCTCGATGCCGGCGCGCCCTTGCGGCCGGTGGCCCTGCACTATATGGATGGTAATGGCGAGCGATCGACGGCGCCGGTCTATGTCGGCGAGACGGGATTGCTCGAATCACTCTGGTGTATTGCCATCGCCAAATCGCTCCAGGCCCATGTGCGCTTTCTTCCGGCGCTGGCGGCGCGGGGCGGAAATCGCCGCGCCTTGGCCGGCGCGGCGCGCGACAGTATCGCGGCAGTGCTGAAATTGCCTGGCGGCGGGATTTAGGGAACCTGAGGCGCTTGGCAAGCCGTTGCGGCTTGAAGTTGTGTCGCCGTCAGATGCTGATGGATCAGTTCCATGCGGCCGTCGAGATGCTCGACGATGGCGGTGCAGCTATCCACCCAGTCGCCGCAGTTGATGTAGGCGATGCCGTCGATGCTGCGCAGGGTGGCGCTGTGGATGTGGCCGCAGATGACGCCATCGACGCCGCGCTCGCGGGCGGCGTGGATCACCGATTCCTCGAAGTCGAATATGAAGCTCACCGCCGATTTCACCTTGCGCTTGGCGTAGCCGGCCAGCGACCAGTAGCCGGGGCGGCCGAGCTTGCGACGCAGCCACGACAGCCAGCCATTGGCGCGAATCAGCCCGTTGTAGGCGACATCGCCCAGCACGGCGACCCAGCGGTGATGGCGGGTGACCTGGTCGAAATCGTCGCCGTGGATCAGCAGGTAGCGGCGGCCGTCGGCGGCGGTGTGCAGGTATTCGGCGACCACCTGGATGTCGCCGAAGGCGGTGCCGCTGTACTCGCGCAAGGCTTCGTCGTGGTTGCCGGGAATCAGGTAGATGCGTTCGCCGTGGCGGGCGCGGCGCAGCAGCTTTTGCACCACGGTGTTCTGCACCGGCGTCCAGTGGATACCTCGGCTCATGGCCCAAAAGTCGACGATGTCGCCGATCAGGAAGATGTACTCCGCCTCGTGTTCGCGCAGGAAGTCGAGTAGCCGCTCGGCCTGGCAGCCGCGCGTGCCAAGATGGATGTCGGACAGGAAAATGGCTCGGACCTTGATGCTCATGGGCGCCAGCCTACCAGCGCAGTGTGACGGTGGTATGAAACTGCGGTAGTGCGAGTCGGCGTTGTTTTGACGCGGTACAACGCGTAATCAGTCGGCGGATCAGCAGCAGGCGAGCACGAGTTGCGCCACCGCCGCCCCGATAAGCGCGCCGGCGAGCACGTCGCTGGGGTAGTGCAGACCGAGGACGGGCCGCGAGAGGCCGACCAGCAGCGCGAAGGGATAGAGCAGGGGGGCCAGCTGCGGGAAACCGGCGACGGCGATCAGGCTGAAGGAAACGGCGTGCAGCGTGTGGCCGGAGGGGAAGCTGAAACGATCCAGCGCCGGCGCAGCGGCGGTGATGACCGCGTAGACCTGATAGGGCCGGGGCCGTGAGGTCTTGTGCTTGAGCCATTTGTAGATGGCAAGGCCGAGGGCGCCGGCGATGGCCATGCGGCCGACCACGGGCCAGGCGGCACTACCCTGGACCAGAGGCAGCGTCGCCATCAACACATACCAGAAGACACCATTGCCGAGGCGGCTGATGATGCCGAAGCTGTCGCGCAGGATGCGAAAGCGGCTGAAACGATTGAAACGGATGCAGAGGGCGAGGTCCAGAACTTCAATCTGGCGCAATGGCGAGAAGGCCTTGAGCATGATCCCTCCAGGGTTGAACACGCGCGATTTCTTCGAGGACGCCGGCGAAAGCGTCGTGGATGTACTCCCAGTCGTGCGCGGCGGCGCGCGTCGCGGCGCGCACGCGCATGCGGGCAAGGTGCTGCGGGTTGCAGGCCAGCGTAGTGGCTGCCTCGATGAAGGCTGCGGCGTCGCCGGCTGGCGCCAGCAGGCCGTTGCGACCGGATTCGATCAGTTCGCCGGCGGCGGCGTGGTCGTAGGCGATGACACCAAGGCCGCTGGCCAACGCTTCCAGGGTGACGTTGCCGAAGGTTTCGGTCAGGCTGGGAAACAGGAAGATGTCGGTCGAGGCGTAATGGGCCGCCAGATCGTCGCCGCGCCGCATCCCGGCGAAAATGTGTTCGGGGTGCCGTGCCGCTAGCGCCGACTTTTTTGGGCCGTCGCCGACAAAGACCATGCGTGCGTCGGGGCGGACCCGGCGAATGGCGTCAAAGGCGAGGGTAACGAGATCGAGGTTCTTTTCCGCCGCGAGACGGCCGACGTAGCTCACCACCAGGGTCGTGTTGTCCGCGCCCCAACGGGCACGCAACGCGGTCGAACGGTGCCCGGGGTTGAAGAGTTGCGTATCGACGCCGCGTGAGACGACCCGCAACTGCTTGAAGCCTTCGGCGCCGAGCGAGCGGGCGAGGTCGCGGGTGGGTACCAGCGTGGCGTCGGTGCGATTGTGGAAACTCCGCAGATAGCCGTTGATCGGGCTGCGCAGCCAGCCGATGCCGTAGTGGCTGCTGTAGGCATGGAAATTGGTATGGAAGCTCGAACTGACGGGCAAGCCCAGCTTGCGCGCCGCCCTCAGCGCGGACCAGCCCAGCGGCCCCTCGGTGGCAATATGCACGATGTCGGGCCGCGCCGCGCGCCAGGCGCGCAGCAGGGCATGGGTGGCCGGCAGGCCGAAGCGCAGGCCGGCATAACCGGGGATGGGCAGACCGGTGGCCAGCGTTTCACTGAATGTTTCGTTGCCGGTTTCGTTGCCGGTTTCGCTGAGTTCGTCCGTCTGTGTCGGCGCTCCGTCGCTGAGTTGGCGCGGTCGCACCAGATGCAGGCGGTGGCCGCGCCGACGCAGGCCGTCGGCCAGGCGGCCGAGCGTCATGGCGACGCCATTGATTTCCGGGGGGAAGGTTTCGGTGACGAGCGCAATGTCCATGCCGCCCATCTTGGCGCGGTCATGCGACGATATGATGACGCGCGTGTTGCGTTCGCGTTACCGCCGACGGGTGCTGTAGCGCTGGTCGAGAGTGACTTCTTCGCCAAGCCAGTCGGGCACGGGAAACGCCTGTTCGGCATGGTCGAGTTCGACTTCGGCAACCATGAGACCGGCGAGCGGGCCGTCGAAAACATCAACCTCGAAGACGACGTGATCGACAGGAATGAGGTAGCGGGTTTTGCGGACGACGCCACAACGGCAATGCAGGTCGAGCAGTTCGCGCGCGGCGGGCAGGTCGATGGGGAATTCGTACTCGTCGCGTTCGATGCCGGTGGTCTTGCTTTTCAGCGTCAGATAGGCCGCGTCGCCGGCGATGCGTACCCGCACGGTCATGGGTTCGTTGGCGACGTAGCCCTGCACCATGCGCGTTCCCTCGCGGCCGGCGACGATGGCGGGGCGCTTGACCAGAAACTTGCGTTCGATTTCCTTGGGCATGGGCGGATTATGGCTTGCGTGAGTGTTTCAGTCGAGGCAGGCGCAATTCACGGACGCGTTCGAGGTGGCGCGGTATGTTGCCCAGCAAGGCGGCGTGGCGCGGACCGTGCCAGCCGCCGATGAGGGCGACGGCTTCGCGCAGGTTGGGGTCGTTGCCGGCGCATGCCATCAGCACGGCGCCGGCATTGGCCAGGTCGTTGAGCTGGCCGAGTTCGTCTTGCAGCGTCGATAGATCCTTGAGCGTTCCGGCAATCGCATTCGCTGGTAGCAGCAGCTTGAAGAATTCCAGCGCGTAACGCAGCCGTTTAATCGCGATGCGCAAGGCGTGGAGCGAGGGCGGATCGTCGGCGCGGGCCGCGTTGGCCAGCGTGACGGTACGCTGCCGCAACTTGCGCAGGCGTTGCTGGGCAAAGTCGAGCAAGGTTGGCGCGGTGGCCGTTGCTGTTGCCGTGGCAGCTTCGGCGGCGGACGGCTGCGGCGGAGGTAGTGGCGGCGGCGGGGAAAATCGTTCGTCGTGGAGCAGCGCTGCCGCCAGCAGCAGCAAACGGCCGTAGCCCGGCGCGGCGAGGTAGGCGACGGTTTCGGCGCGGGCGGCATAGAGCTGGTCGGTGATGATGCCCAACAGGGCCGCGATGCGGGGATCGCTGCGCAGGGTGTTGGTGACCGGGCTGACGATGTCGGCGTGGAGAACGTCGTAATCCCGCGTGCGGCCGAGCGAACTCATGAGTTCGCGCAGGGAGGGCACCAACTGGGTGACGAAGTCTTCCGGTAGCACCGGCGCGAACATGCGCATGGCGGCACGCAGGCGGCGGGTGCCGACCCGCATCTGGTGCACATATTCCGGGTCGATGGCCGCCAGGGCGCCGGCATGGTTGTGATGGACGTGCGACAGGCAATCGAGCGCAATGCCGCGGAAAACCGCCAGCGGATGCGCCGTGGCATCGATGGCGATGCCGGCGGCGCGGGTTGGCGCGGCGGGCTGGTTTTGCACCAGTCGGTAGCCGCGCTCGGCTTTCGATACCATCTCGGGCACCAGCAGTATCCGGGCCGACAGGTCGCGCGCAATCTGGTAGAGATCGGCGGGCGAGCCTTCGACCAATTCAAGCTCGATCTCGGAAATGACCGAACGGCGGCCGGACGCGGCGATCCAGCCGCGATCGAGCATGACCAGCACGGTGACGCCGGGAGCGGGTTCCAGATGCCAGATGACGCGGCGAAAATTTGTCTCGAACATGGCCGCCAGGTTTTTTACGATGCCGGATTTTTCCAGCAGCTTGCGCACCGGCGCGTCGCTGATCAGTGAAAAGTCGAAACGATCGAGATACGGCGATTCCCACTCGGTCCGCGTTGTCAGCCCGGCCTTGGAATCGGCATGGCTTTTTACGGTTTGTTGCCATCCCGTGCCATTCTTGCGCAGGCGCAGGGTGACGCCGTGTTCGTGCAGGTTGAAGCCGGGGGTGTCGTAATAGATACTGACCAGCGCTTCGCGCTGGCGGCGGACGCTGCTGCGCAGCAAGGGATGGCGAAGAAATTGCGCTTGCGCCGATTCGGGCAGGCTTAACTTGAGGGCGATCTGGGTTGTCATGAGTGTGTTGCCGACCCCGCGAGTGGAATGGACAAGCACATTGTAGCTGGCCGACCCCCGAAATATTATTACAGTGGTGTCGGTGGCCGTCCGCGCTTCAGCCGAACAGGACGAGGCTCCAGGTTGCCAGCACATTGCCCAGCGCCAGCAGCACGGCGGCACTGCCGATGTCCTTGGCGCGCTTGGACAGGCGGTGGTGTTCCAGCGAAATGCGGTCGATGGCAGCCTCGATGGCCGAATTGACCAGTTCGACCACCAGCACCAGCAGCACGCTGCCAACCATCAGCGCGTGGCCGATGCCGCTGGCAGGAAGAAAAAGGGCCAGCGGAATCAGCACCACGGCCAGCCACGCTTCCTGGCGAAAGGCATCTTCGTGGCGATAGGCGGCTTTGAGGCCGGCGAAGGAATAAAACAGCGCGTTCCACACCCGTTGCAGGCCGGTTTTGCCCTTGAACGGGCTTTCCTGGTCAGGCGTGGCGCGCGTTGCCGTGGTGGGTTCGGGGGGGCTCATGCCGGTAATGCTACCAGCGAGTGGTAGAGCGTGGCGAGTTGCTGGGCCCGTGCCGGCGCGGCCCATTCGAGCGCATATTCGCGAGCCTCGGCCGACAGGGAGTCAAGTTGCCGACGATTATTGATAATGGCGGCCAGCCCCCGACCGAACGCAGCGACATCATCCGGCGCGATGACCGCGCCACGCTCCGGTTCGAGAATGTCATGGGTGCCCATTGCCGCGATTGAATACACCGGCAAGCCGGCGGCCATGGCTTCGAGCAGCACCAGGCCCTGGGTTTCAGTGCGGGAGGCGAAGGCGAACACGTCGGCGGCGGCGTAGCAGTCGGGGAGATTCTTTTCGCGGTCGAGATAGCCAACGAAACGGACATTGCGATCGATC
>JAIFMO010000154.1 GCA_020048435.1 Sulfuritalea sp. | reverse complement strand
CCGAGGCCATCCCGGCAGATGACGCCAGCTTCGACGTCGTCATGATGTTCAAGTCGCTCCATCACGTTCCGACCGACGGGATGGATGCTGCGTTCAGCGAAATTTACCGGGTGCTTAAGCCGGGCGGATTGGCGTGGATCTCCGAGCCGGTCTATGCCGGCGCGTTCAACGAGGTGATCCGGCTATTCCATGATGAAAAGGCTGTACGAGAAGCCGCCTTCGCTGCTACGCAACGGGCTGTTACCAATGGTCGCTTCCAACTGGTACGGCAACGATTCTTCTCCGTGGCCAGCCATTACCGGGATTTCGATCAGTTCGAGGAACAAGTCATACGCGTCACGCACATGAATCATTGTCTGGCGCCGGAACTGCACGATGCCGTGCGGCAGGCGTTCGAGGCGCACATGACGCCAGCGGGTGCTCATTTCCATAATCCCTTGCGCATCGACATCCTGCGCCGATCTTGATAGTCGCGATGACATCTCGTTTCACGATCCCTGATCACGAAGTCGAAATTTCGCCCATCCGCGCACAGGGTGCTGGCGGGCAGAACGTCAACAAGGTCTCGAACGCCGTGCATCTGCGCTTCGACATCAACGCATCCTCATTACCGGAAGCCATTCGGGAACGACTGTTGAAGCTCGGCGACCAGCGCATCAGCAAGGATGGCTTCGTCGTCATCAAGGCGCAGGAATTCCGCAGCCTCGAAGGCAACCGCGCCGAGGCCATGCGGCGTCTTCATGAATTGATCGATAGTGTCGCCGTCCTGCCCAAACGACGCCGGCCCACTAAGCCCACCCGTAATTCCGTCACGAAACGCTTGGAGGGCAAGACCCGGCGCGCAACAATCAAGGCTGGCCGCGGTAAGGTCAGTGAGTAAGATCTCTGCCTATGACCATCGAACTCACCCCAAACGAAGCCCGCGTCATCGGCTGCCTGATCGAAAAAGAAATCACGACGCCGGAACAATACCCGCTGTCGCTGAACGCCTTGACCAATGCTTGCAACCAGAAGAGCAACCGCGATCCGGTGCTTGACCTCGACGAGACCACCGTCCAGCAAACCCTGGATGGGCTCAATAAGAAATACCTGGTCAGCGAGGAATCCGGCTACGGCAGCCGCGTCGCAAAATACCGCCACCGTTTCTGCAACACGGAATACGGGAACCTGAAATTCACGCCGCAGGAACTCGGCATCGTTTGCGAACAGTTGCTGCGGGGACCGCAAACGCCAGGGGAGTTGCGCAGCCGGGCCAGCCGTCTTTGCCCCTTCAAGGATGTGACGGAAGTGGAGGCGGCCCTCGATGCGCTGGCACGACGCGAGGATGGTCCGTTCGTTGTTCGACTGCCGCGTGAACCCGGCAAGCGCGAATCTCGCTACGCCCATCTGTTCAGTGGCGAAGTCGAGGGAAGCGAGACAACCGAGACAACCGAACGTGAGGATCTTCCTCCGCTCAAACCTTCGCAGCAGACCCAACTCGAGCATCGTATGGCGCAACTTGAGGGAGAGGTTGCGGAACTGAAAGTCCTGCTAAGCCGGCATGGTTTGACCTGAAACCGGTACTCATGGCCAAGAAGTTTCCTCGTAGCCCGAAGCACCCTGAACGCATTTGCTGGGGTTGCGACAAATACTGCTCGGTGGATGATCTCGGTTGTGGCAATGGGGCCGATCGCACCCAGCATCCGATGGAGTTGCTGGGCGAGGACTGGTATCTCCACGGCGACTGGGGGCTGGAGTTTGACGACGATCCGGTGGTAAAGGCCACAAACCATGAACCTTGCAAACCCTGACCTGCTGATCGATTTTGCCGACCCAAGCGCGGTGGCATTGTGGAACCCCATCAACGATGGCGTGATGGGCGGCGTTTCATCCAGCCAGCTGCGCCATGACCCGGCAGGGCATGCTGTCTTCACCGGCCGGGTTTCCTTCGAAAACAACGGAGGGTTTGCCTCGGTACGCTGCCAGCCAAGGGATCTCGGCAGGAAAGATGTCACTGCCTATCTGCTCGAGGTGCGTGGCGACGGCAAGCGCTACAAGCTGAACCTGCGTACCGACAATGGCTTCGATGGCATCAACTATCAGGTGCGATTCGATCCGCCCCCTGGGGTGTGGGCGACCTGCCGTCTCGCCAGCGCCGACTTTTTGCCGACCTGGCGCGGGAAGCCGGTTCCCGATTCGCCTCCGCTGGATGTCTCTCGGGTGCGGCAGATTGGCTTGATGATCGCCGACCGTCAGGAAGGACCATTCGAGTTGGCGATACGGTCGATCGCCGGGGACATCGCCTGATCATGCTTGCACTGCTCGGACTTGTTGCGACTATCGGCCTGTTGGCGGGATTACGTTGGGCGATCCATCGCAGCCTGGCGCCCGAACGCATTGTCGAAACCCGCACGCCCGCCGATGTTGGTTTGTCACATCAAGGGATCACCTTTCCCACCGAAAATGGCAAGTCTCTATTCGGGTGGTTCATTCCGACCAGTCGAGTGGGCAGGTCACCGGCGGTCGTGCTGCTCCACGGCTGGGGAGGCAACGCCGAGACCCTGCTGCCATTGGCGCAGCCGCTTCATGAGGCGGGATTCGCGCTGTTGTTCATCGATGCGCGCTGCCATGGGCAAAGCGATGAGGACACCTTCGCCTCGATGCCACGCTTTGCCGAGGATCTCGGCCATGCCATCGACTGGCTCAAACAGCGTGACGACATCGCCCCGCATGCCATTGCCGCCATCGGCCACTCTGTCGGTGCCGCGGCTTCGTTGCTTGCCGCATCAAGGCGTGATGACATCGCCGCCGTGGTGAGCATCGCCGCTTTCACTCATCCGGTAACGATGATGCGTCGATGGTTTGCCGCCAAGGGCATTCCGTACATGCCTGTCGGTATGTTGATGCTCCGCTACGTCGAATGGGTGATTGGCCATCGCTTCGACGACATCGCACCGATCAACACGATCCGGCGGGTGCACTGCCCAACGTTGTTGATCCATGGCGGGGAGGACAGCACCGTTCCGGTCAGCGAAGCCCATGCCATCCATGCCGCGAGGTCAGGTGATCATGTCCAGTTGAAGGTCGTGGCCGGCAGCCATGACGACTACGCCGATCTTGACCGGGAGTTGCCGGTGCTGGTGGATTTCCTGTTGAAGATTGTGGGGACCCCAAAGACGTCGTGAATCCGCATCGGCGGTTTTCACGACTTGTGCAGACAGACCAACCTGATGACGACCGGACATCTGTTCGACGGCATTGGTGGCAAGAACTTCCGCGTCCGCGGCATGAGCGGCAATGCGGCTGCCGGCAATACTGACCCGTTGCATGCCGGCCTGGATGCCCTGAAGGCCGGCAGATAAGGAAGTGGATATGGTCATGGCAGATATTCCGCAAATAAATCCGAAACCAAGCAAACGCTGAGCCAGATGGTTGGGAAGCGGTAGCATATCGCCGTCACTGACCACACTTCCTGTCCCATCATGTTCTCGATCCTTATTGCTCTCATCGTCCTGGCTATTGCCGTCGGAGCCATATACCTGAGCCTCAAGAACATGGGCGAGGATGGGATCGAAGTCGCTGCCCCGGGGAGCTGCAAGAGCGGGCGGTGTGCTGTGCGGTGCGCTCCTGCGACCGATGAGCGTGATGAAGTTGCCGAGGACGCGTCCGGTGAGGCTGACGAGGTCAGACGGAAGGAAGCTTGAGCCAGCTTCGTATCGCCGTATCCAGGCTTTAGGCGACCACCGGCGGTGGTGATTGTCGATGTGGCCGCACATGCCAGAGTACCGCCCCGAGGATCAAGCTCACGCCGGCATAAAATGTCCAGCCCAGTTCGGCGCCTTCACCCAGAATGATCGCCGCTAGCAGGATCGTATAGACCGGCTCCAGATTGACGGCCAGCTGCACGCTGAACGCGCTGATCTTACGCAGGGCGACATTGGTCAGCGTGAAGGGCACGAGCGTGCAGGCGATGGCGAGGATGATCAGCCAGGCCAGATCCTGCTGCTGAGGCAGGCTGAAGCCATCACCCAGCAGTGGCCAGAACGGGATCAGCAGTGCGAGCATGACTGTCCCGGTGATCATTTGCACGGTGGTTAGGCAAAGCGCCGGCACCCGCATGGCCAGCCCCTTGCTGATCAGGCTGAAGACGGCAGCAAGCAGCGCCGCCATGACGCCATAGAACAGGCCGGCCATCATCCCTGAGGGAATGCCGCCGACCACAAGGGCAACGCCGGGTAGTGCAATCACGGCAATCATCAGGTCGCGCGCCACGAAAGCCTGTTTCCGCCACAGGGGCTCAATGATCGACAGGAACACCGGTGCCAGCGCCAGGCAGGTGGCGGCGACCGAGGCGTTCGCTGCCTTGATGGCGCCGTAAAAGCACAGCCAATGAATCGTGATGATGGCACCGTTGATGATGGTGATGCCCAGGTCGCGTCGGGTCATCCCGGCGACTTGCCGCCATACCGGCAGCCAAAGAAACAGGCAGAGACTGACGATCAGCACGCGCCAGAACACCAGCGGGATGGCGCTCAATGTAATCAACTTGCCGAGGATGGCCGTGAAGCCCCAGAGCAGAACGCAGAGGTGGCTCAGGAAATAGGGGTTGTGCAGCATAGCGGCGAGGGCGCCGGTCAGACGATCGGTACCCAATGATCGAACGCCGCTGCTTGCCCAACGACCTGGCCTTCCGGTCCCAGCAGGTTCCAGACCGTCGCCTGCTCGATCAAAAAGCGCTTGCCCGATTTTGCGATGCGTACCCCGGCGTAGTTGTCGATATAGCCTTGACGGGTGACGAGATCGAGCAGTCGCTGACGTTCTTCACGAGCCACCTGTTCGGCAGAAAAGCGCGAAGGCAATTGAACCAGTTCTTCCCAACCCATTTCGAACAACTGTTGGGCAGCGAGATTGCCGTAGAAGAAGACTGGATCGGCAGCGGTGTCATGGGCCAGAACAACCATGGGGGCTTCGTACAAGGCGCGACCAATTTCCGCCGTAGATGGATCAAGCAGATCTCGCTTCAGGAGCGAGCGATGACTATCGAGCAGCAGTTTGGCATGGGAGTTCTGGAATTTATTGACGGACGATGGCTGGGCCCGGTCATAAGGCATGAAGGTCACGGCACTTACGCGGGCAGTTGGGCCGATTCGCGCGCCCGCTGCTTGGCGGCAACGTAGTCGGCGTGGCCGATATAAAGCAGGTCGGCCAGTTTGCGCATCAGGTGCAGCTCATGGGCATCGAGGTGCCCATCGATCATCGCAACATGCCAGAGGTTCTCGATGATCTGCACCTTCTGAGCCAGATCGCAGTGCTTGTTGATCAGCGAGGTGAACTGGTAATAGTCATTGGCCTCGCGCGATTCCTGTTCGGCAAGCGCCATCAAGGTTTTGATTTGGGCCGGATCAAGTTTGAACTGCGTTTGCAGGGTTTGAAAGATGGCCTGACGTTCCTCGTCCTTGAGTTCGTTGTCCATGCGCATCATCTCCAGCAGCAGGGCCGCCGTCGCGACCTGCAAGGTTTGGCTTCCGTTGCTGCCGGAGGCAATGTCGGGTTCAATGAACTGGACGAAGAAGCTCTTGATGCTGTCGATCATGGAGTGGATGGTGTTTGCAAAACCTGAATTTTAGTATGCCGGGATCCCTGACCGTTTCAATGATTACGCCGTGGTTCCAGATGCGTGATCTGGCGCAAAAGCACGGCATCATCGCCTTGAGCAGCAACTATGCCCTCTACGCCGACATGAGCAACCGGATGATGTCGGTACTGGGGCAATATTCCCCGGACCAGGAGATCTACAGCATCGACGAGTGTTTTCTCGGGTTGGATGCCTGTTGTGTGTTGAGCGTCATGGTGTGTTTGGGGCAGAATGAAGCATGATTCATAAAGGTGGCCAGCAACCGGTATTGGCAGACAGCGGCAACCGCGCTGTTGCGCTTCTATTGGATTTGATCTTTCTGGCATTCCTGGCAGGTACGATCTCCATTTACTTGGACGCCATCCGGCAGTTTGCTGTCCCACTGTTATTCCTGATCTACTTTGCAGTCATGCCCCTGACCTGGCTGCAAGGGACGTTGGGTAAATGGATTTGCCGCATCAAGATATGTGACAGGAAGGGAACCCGGCTGGGATGGCGCGCGTCGCTGATCAGGGCATTGACCACCATCGCTTGGTTCACTCTGCCTCTGCTGGTTGGCGAACTCATGTCGAACGCAGCTTATCGACACCGAGCGATTGAAGTCTGGTGGTTGCTGTTCCTCCTGCCATGGGTTTCCATCGGCTTCATGCCGCGTCGCGAATCACTTTTCGATCTGTTGGCCGGTTCGCTGGTCGTCAGATACAAGGCCATCCCGGAAGACATCACCAGTGTTGAGCCCATTCAAAAGCGCAGGGTCCTGAATGGAATCGGCATGGCGCTGTTGTGCCTTTTCGTCGGTTTTGTATTCAGCACGACAACAGGAATGCAGCGGACGAAGAATCTGTACAGCCGCATTGCCTATGCGATTGGAGAAACGAGGGAGTTACGCAAGCGAATCGAACAGTTCCATGATGCCGAGAAACGCTGGCCGGATTCGGTGGAGATGGGCATTCCCGACTGGAATCCCTATCCTGATGGTGGAGGCTACCGTTTGCAGGCCAACGGAAACGTTGTCATCACGTTTTCTGTGCTGCCAGAGTTGAAGGGGCGCAGTATTATCTTTGCTCCGTTGCTGGCTGGAAATGGGCAGTTTGATTGGCAATGCCGTGCCGATCCCAAAATTGAACGACGCTATTTGCCAAGCAGTTGCCGTTAGATTGGCCTCTGGTGTTCTCGAGTTGGCGTTCAAACAGTTCGTCTCAGCAAGCTCCGTAAAATGCGGAAATGGATGTAATCAGAAAAAGATACCGCGCAACAGTCATTGTCCGAACGGAGCAGGGGGTGCTTCTGGCGGGAGATCAATCCGGACTGGTCTTGTTGCCAGGTGGCGGCGTCGATTCCAATTCCTGTTCCACCACGAATCGCCGACCAACTTGCACCATGTGTATTTCTGCGAAGCCGAGGGAACACCCGTGGCCGCCGATGACGCCGAACACTTGGTGTTTCTCGATCATCCGGCCATGGATTCTCCGCTGAACCTGTCGCCGGCAACACGGACGATCCTGACCCGCTTTGAGACATGGCATCAGTCCAATATGAAAGACAGGATGCTTGGTGATGTCTGAATCCGTAATCGTTCGCCGCGTTTCCTTCGGTGATGCCGCCGATTGTGCCGCCCTGCTGAAACTGATGGATGTGTATGCGTCTGACCCGATGGGCGGCGGGGCACCTCTGCCCGTAGAGGTTAAAGAACGTTTGTGTCCGGACCTGTCGAGCAACCCTGGTGCTATCAGCTTCATCGCCTGGTATGACGAGCCTGCGCCATCAGAGGCCATCGGCCTGATCAACTGCTTTCTCGGCTATTCCACCTTCAAGGCCAGACCTTTGCTCAACATCCACGACATCGTCGTGCTGCCGGAGTACCGCAGACAAGGCATTGGGCAGGCCCTGTTGGCTGCCGCCGAAGCGGAGGCCCGCGAGCGCGGTTGCTGCAAGCTGACGCTCGAAATCCTGAGCGGCAACACCCGGGCTATGGCCAGTTACGAGCGTTTCGGATTCGAACCCTACACCCTGGATCCCAAGGCGGGGCGGGCCAGCTTCATGCACAAGTGGCTGTCGCGGGAGGTCTGAAATGCGCGTGATCGTCCAGCGTGTCGAGGAAGCGTCCGTCACCGTCGATGGTAAGGTCACCGGTCAAATCGGAAGCGGCATGCTGGTCCTGGCCGGGTTCGAGGAGGCCGATCAGGCGGCGGATCTGGAGTGGATGGCTCAGAAACTCGTCAAGCTGCGGATATTTGCTGACGAGCAGGGTGTGATGAATCGTAGCGTCATCGACGCCGGCGGTGCGATATTGGCAGTGTCTCAATTCACCTTGTACGCCTCGACCAAAAAGGGCAACCGTCCCTCATGGGGAAGGGCGGCACGGGGCGATGTGTCTCAACCTCTGTTCGAACAATTTGTGCAGAAATTGTCCATCGCGTTGGGGATGCCGGTATCAACCGGAGTATTCGGTGCCGACATGCAGGTCAGTTTGGTCAATGACGGGCCGGTGACGATTGCCATGGATTCCAAGGAGCCGGAGTAAGGATATGTGCGGCCGTTTTGTCATGAAGGCACCACCGGCCGAACTCGTGACCCGCTTCGGTCTCGACGAGTGTGCTGACTTTGCCCCGCGTTACAACATCCCGCCCGGCACCGACATCCCTGTCATCCGACAATCGCCCGAAGGCAAGTGCGTCCTGCACCTGTTGCGCTGGGGCTTGGTGCCGCACTGGGCGAAGGATTCCAGCATCGGGGCCAAGCTGAACAACGCACGCGGGGAAACCGTATCCGAGAAACCCTCGTTTCGGGATGCCTTCAAACGGCGGCGGTGCCTGATCCCGGCCTCTGGATTTTATGAATGGGCGACAGAGGGCAAGG
This sequence comes from Sulfuritalea sp., assembly GCA_020048435.1. Classification (GTDB taxonomy): domain Bacteria; phylum Pseudomonadota; class Gammaproteobacteria; order Burkholderiales; family Rhodocyclaceae; genus Sulfurisoma. The sequence goes on along the minus strand of JAIFMO010000154.1, from coordinate 5,844 downwards.
TCAAGCAGCCTTACTACATCAGACTGAAATCCGGCGAGCCCATGGCCATGGGCGGCCTCTGGGAATCATGGAAAGCTCCTGATGGGAGCATCCTTCGTACGGCATGCATTGTCACAACGACGCCGAACGCAGTCATGGAACCGATCCACGACCGCATGCCAGTGATCGTTGCGCCGGAAAACTGGCAATCCTGGCTGAATGGGATGCCCGAAGAAGTGGGCGGAATGGTGGCACCTTATAAGGATGGGGAGTTGCAGGCTTGGCCTGTCAGTCGGCGGGTGAGCAAGACGCAGGATGATGATGCAGGGTTGATCGAACCGATCGAGGTTCCGGCATGAAAGTCGTTTTTGTCCGACATGGCGAGAGCGAAGCCAATGTCGCCGACTTCATCAACGATGATCCGCGTCACTCCGTCAATCTCACCCGGCGCGGTCGTGAGCAAGCCGAAGAGGCTGCGGTAAAGTTGCGTTCGATCCTATTCACCCATGCCTTCACCTCCGAATTTCCTCGCGCAAGACAAACGGCGAAAATCATCCTTCAGCATCATCAATGCGAACTGCGGGTGGATGCCCGCCTCAACGAACGTAAGTCGGGCATGGACGGCTTGCCGACCTGCACCTTCAACGATCTGGTTCAGTCCGACCCGATCAACATTCGGCCACCTCTGGGTGAGAGCTTCCTTGAGCAAATTGAAAGACTGCGGTCATTCCTGGAATCGCTTCAAACACTGCCGGCAGATGTGACCGTATTGGCGGTCTCCCATGAGTACCCGCTGCGCTCGATTTTGCTGCTGGCGGGTGTTGATCCCGAAGTCGCGGTGCGTCAGGCCATTGCCAATTGCGGTACGGTCGTCGTCAAGTTCAGCGATGGTCGCAGGTTATTTGTGCCGCAACTTGAGGAATAGCACGCTTCCGGCCAAGGCCAGGGTGATGGCGTTGGCGATGATGATCGGCCAGCTTTCCAGGATCACACCGTAGAGCAACCAGAGGGCAACGCCGGCCGTGAACAGGCTATACATGCCGAGCGACACGCCGGAAAGATCCCTCGATCGCCAAGAGTGCAAGGTTTGCGGGATGAACGCCAGCGTCGTCAGCGTCGCGGCGGCGTAACCAATCAGATCGGATAAAAGGATCAAGGCTTCCTGAACTCCAGGAAAAAGTTCTCGCGCAGGAAGTCATGCGTGCGGTCCAGCATGAAGCCCGCCGCGGTGATTTCGCTGATTACTGTCGCGCGGTTGGCTCGAACGTGGCCCAAGACCCATGAGCTGGAACGACCGGGAATCTTCTCGTAGTCGATGATGATCAGGCGTCCGCCGGGCTTGAGTGCGGCATGAAGCGAGGCCAGCATGGCCTGGGGAAATTCGAAGTGGTGGTAGGTGTCGCTGGTGAAAACCAGGTCGACGCTGTTCGCTGGCAGGCGTGCGTCTTTTTCTCCGCCGAGCAAAGTGCGCAGTTGGGTGAGCCCTGCCTTCTTTGCACGCTCCTCGATGCCGCGCAGGAATTCCGGTGCAATGTCCTGCGCGATCACCGTTCCGCCGGCGCCGACTTTTTGCGCAAACAGCAGGGACAGAACACCCGTGCCTGCACCGACATCGGCCACGACCATGCCGGGTTTGAGTTCCAAGGCTTCGACGATGACATGGCGCTGCTCAAAGATTTCCCGTCCTTCGCTTTCGAAGGTGGCCTGCCATTGGCTGAAATCCGGATTTTGGTAGTAGCGGTTGATACCCGGAGACTGGCTGCGTTCCTGGGCGCCTGCGAGGCCAGGCAACCAAGCCTTCCCAATCTCGGCCTTGACCCGCTTTTTCAGCACCGCCGGCCCTATCACTTCAACCTCGGCCCCGAACTTGAGGATGTCCATGATCAGTTCGCGATCATCGGCATACGGGAGTTCAAGCATGTAGCTGCCATCCGACCCCAGGGTGCCCTTCTGATTGGGATGCCATTGTTCCTGGGCTACCCAACGTGCACGTTCTGGCGTGAAACGCAGTTTGGCAGTTTGGACATTCTTGCCGGTGAAAATGCCGTACCCCGGGCCGAGGATCTCATCCATCGAAGAGCGTGAAACATCCTTCGCCTTCTTCTCCAGCACCTCGGCACGCAGGATCGAATCCACCGAGAAGTTGCGCAGTTCATCCCGCATATGGCACCAGGCATCCAGGTACCAATTCTCTCGGTAATGCACCAGACGCTGGGGAGAGACCTCCCGTTCGGTGGTTTCTCCCTTGCCGCGGGCGAAATAAGTGATCACCATCCTCTTGCGGCGTAGCAGGGCGGAACCCACTCGCTCGAAATGCTCGATCTTCATCTTCCGCTTGCCCTGACCGACGATAAGGATGCGCTTCCGTATTTCTTCGGCCGTGTTGTCGGCGGAGCCGAGCAGGGCATTCAGCCGCGCCATCAAGGGCTGGATGTGCGGCGTCAGGATGCCGCCCGGATCGACGTTGGCCAGCAGATGCTGCATCGTCAGCAGGGCATGGACTTCTGATGAGTTGAACCAGAGCCCCGGCAACTCGTATTGCCCGCCGATCTGCGGGGACACCTTGTCAAAACGGTAGCCGCCGAGTTCACGATCCCAGATAATCGGGGCATTGAGGCGGTTGCGCATGTAGTCGAGATCACGCTTCAGGGTGGCACGGGAGATTTCCAGTCCATCCTGGAGATCCTTGAACGGCACCAGCTTGCGGTCGTTGATCATCTGGTCGATCTTGTAGAAGCGTTCGGTGCGATCCATTTGTATTCCCCCCTCGTTATTCGTTACCGACACGATTCATAAGAATGCCGGCCGCGCGCTCGGACATCACCAAGGTCAGCTTCATCGTCGCCCGTGTCGCACCGACGAACAGTTTTCGCATCACCGTCTCGTCGTACGCCTCGAAGTCGATCTCGGTGAAGACGATGCAGGGCGCGGCTTGCCCCTTGAACCGATAGACCGTCTCCATAAGGATGTCGCCTTCCCCGTAGATCGGATTGCCCCGCAGGTCGTACTGACCGGTGAAGCTCCTGAGCTTGTGCGGGCCGATCTGGTCGAAACCCAGCAGCTGCGAATGCTCCCGTCCCCGCCAGGTGACGATGGCCATCTGCGGACGCTTGAAACCGGCCGCCAGCCCTTGGGCCAGGGCCTTCTTCGTTTCTTCGATCATCCCGTGGACATCGGCATAGGTGAGGATCTCGACCCCGGAGCCGGTCAGGGGGCTGCCGCCATCGACACTCTCGGGCATCACCCCGAGCTGGCGGAGGCTTTCCATGATGTTGTTGGGCGAACGGTAGTTGGTGTCCGAGCGCAAAGTGACCCAACCGGGCAGGGCAAGGGTGGGGCGGCCGTAGAGGTTCTGCATCGGATCCTCGAGCCACCACATTCTTCCATCCGGCTTCAGTAATTTTAGAAGCGGGGGCAGCCATTCCTCCCGGAAGTCCTGTCCTTCATCGATGATCAGCTCATCGAACAACCATTCCAAGGGTGTATTAAAAATACCGAATCCAGATTCAAGTAATTGAAAAGCATCCGGCTTTGTGAAATCGACGGCATGTCCCGTCGAGCGCAAGGCCCGGTCGCACAACTGATGATAGGTGGTGACCTCGCTGCCGTTTGGCGCCAGTTGCGACATGTGATCGGCCAAGGGCCGGTTGTAGCAGACGTACAGGGCCCGCCTTCCGGCGGCGAGCGCATCGTTCAGGGCGGCCAGGGCCAACTGGCTCTTGCCCGATCCTGCCGTGCCGATGATCCTCACGCGGAAGGGATCACACTCGATGCGGCGGCCCCAGGTGGCAAGGCCTCCCGACAAGCGGGTATGAAGAGCATCGACCTCGCGGGTGACGGCACCGATTTCGGGCACCAGGGCGAGCACCTGGCCGAGGAAGTCCCTCACCCGCTGGGCCAGCGGTGACGGTTCGTCAATAGGCAGCAGGTTGCGGATGATCGTCAGGAACTGATCCTTGCGCTTGGTGTCAATGATCCGGCTCGGGTCGATGCCAGCGATGTCGGGACGACGCACCGAGTAGTCGGGACAGTAAAGCAGCAGGTCGACGGAAAGCTTCTCGGTGCCGTTGGAGGAAAAGCGGCTCTGCAAGCCGTGGATGTTGCGGTTCAGTTGCAGGGCGACCTTCTTTTCGGTGTTGCCGTAGCGCTTGACCAGGCCTTCAGCGGTTTCGTCCATAAAACCGGATTTCTGCTCGATGACGAGCAGTCGCCCGCCGGGGGAAACGATGGCGAAGTCGATTTCACCAAAGAGAGACGTCCCATGCTCCACCCGGGTCCAATGGATGCCGTGGAACACCGTGTAGTCGTCGGACAGTTCGAGGGCAAGGAGGGCGAGAGTTTCGAGCTCACGCTGCGCGGCGCCGATCGCTTCCATCGACTGCCAATTTGAGGGAATGACTTTGGCCATGCATGAGGTTCCGGTTGAATGCCGGTATCATCTCATGAGCCTTCGTGATCCACCAAATGCAAACCCAGCAATGCGCCGTTCCAATGCTTCTCCAAGACGCCCCAGCATCGTTCCACGGTGTGGTAGGGCGGGTAAAACAAGAGCTGAATGGGCTTGCCGATATGGTCGGAGAATTCAACAATGCGTTTGAGGAACTGAGTGCGCCGACCGGCCAAGATAATTGACGCCGCGCACCGCCTCGGCCGCCACGCTCCCGTCCGCCCCGGGAGTTCCCTGCAAAGCAAAGTGCCGTCCCGCCAGCGCCGACTTTAGTTTTTGCGGACGCCAATCAGTAGTGCTATTATTAGTGCCATTAACAGGTCTCAGGGGAATATCATGGCTCATCAGATTTTTGCAGAAACGACAGCAAGCGTATCTGAGCTGAAGAAGAATCCGATGGGTACTGTTGCGGCCGGCGAGGGTTCCACTGTGGCGATTCTGAACCGTAACGCCCCGGCGTTCTACTGTGTGCCGACAAAGGTCTACGAGGCCATGCTTGATCGACTCGACGACATTGATCTGAACGCGATTGCTGATGCGCGAACTGGGCAGCGTATCACCCAGGTAGCGCTGGATGACCTATGAGTTGGGTTTCGTCGAGGATGCGCTGAAGGAGTGGCGCAAACTCGATAGCGGCATCCGGGAACAGTTCAAGAAGAAACTCGGCGAGCGGCTAGAAACCCCGCGCGTGCCGTCGGCGAAACTGAGCGGCCACCCGGATCGGTACAAGATCAAGCTCCGCTCTATCGGTTATCGTCTGGTGTATGAAGTGCGAGACAGTCAACTGATCGTTGTGGTTGTCGCGGTCGGCAAACGCGAGCGCAACGCAGTTTACAAGGCTGCGGCAGGGCGATAGGCGATCTGCGTCAGCCCGCTTTGCTGCCAGTTTGCAAGTTGCCCTCGCCAGTATTCCTCGCCTCGCCTTTGTGCCATCTGTTACGACCTGCCGACTCTTGCCACCGAATCCGGTGGCAACGGTCAGGATCTTACCTGCGACCAAATACTTCCCCCAGTAGGTAGTACCACCGATTTCGACGCTGATAGGATGTCGCGTTGGCTCTTCGACCATCGATGGTTGGAATTTCAAGTGTTCGGCGCAGTATCGCGCAACATTTCCGCCAAACGTTCCATCGCCTGCTCTGCACGGCGAACGGCATCGTCCATTTTGCCTGCATCCAGCATGTCGCGGGTAAGTGCCGTTTCGCTGGACAGCTCCCTCAGTGTGTGGTGCGGAGCCACCGCACTCCCTTGCGAGTCTATCCGTCTCTGGCTGGCGTAAATTCTTGCCTCGCGCGCGCGTTAATGTTTCATTATTTAAAGCGTTGTTCAGCCTTTCTGATTTTCCTGGCCGCTATTTATTCCAGTGCGCAGGATTTTTTTTGGTTTTATCCCAGCGTGCTGGCGTTTTTGCTTTACCA
>JAIFMO010000051.1 GCA_020048435.1 Sulfuritalea sp. | reverse complement strand
GGGAAAAATAACTACTGCTTATCCCGATTGGTTAAATCAACAAGTTCCAGCGCCAAATAACCCTCTAGCCCCTATCAATAAAGCGCAGACAGCTATCAATAGTGTAGTATCGTTAGAGCAGTCGCTAGAGAGTTTGGCCCACTACCTGGCGGGCTTGGATGACACAGACAGGGCTGAGGCGATGAAAATGATTACCGGGATTGCCGACAATCCAGATCGGCACGCAAAGATAGCCGCTGGCATCAAGGGCATGGTGGGCGCTCCATTTGTCCAGTTCCAAAAAACCGGAACACACAACCGATAGGGCGAGCGTACTTGATGCTTGTCAAAAATGGTATCACCCGAACGGGTGATATTGAGGGTGAAATGAGGGTTTTCCCGGAATGGTTTGAAAAATACCGCTCACCCAGGGTGACAGACAGATAGATAGACAGACAGACAGACAGACAGACAGACAGACAGACAGACAGACAAAGCAAGTCCTGTGCCAATGTTACCGGCTGGTGATGCTTGGGTGAGGTAATGGTTTATAGGGTTTTTCCTCTTAAAATTAGGTTGCTTGTATATACAATGGCGCAATGCAAAACTTCATCGTTTCATCTGGTGTATTGGCAAAGCTGCGGGACAAACACGATATTTCCATTAGAGAAGTGGAGCAATGTTTTGAGAATAAATGCGGCATGTATGTGGTAGATGACCGTGAAGACAACCAGACCGACCCCGCAACACTGACATTCATTGCGCCCACCAATAGAGGACGACTACTGAAAGTTGCATTCATTTTCCTAGACGGCAACGTGCATATCAAAACGGCATTCGAACCTGATGATCAGGACATTGCGTTTTATGAACGGCACGGCAAGTAATCAACCAAACGAGGTCAATCATGGTCAAAAAATCAAGCATTTCAGGAACAGCGCAAGCATGGGAAGACGGCGAGCTGGGTAGATCAGACCAGCACGCCAAAAAAGCCCCGGCTGAATTGGAGCGCCAGATTGATGATGCTCTTGGTCTTCAGGCTATATCCATCAGGCTACCCAAGGCAACCATTGAGACATACAAGAATCTGGCAGAAATACACGGCGTTGGCTACCAGCCGTTGATGCGTGATGCGATTTGCCGTTGGGCAGAATCAGAATTGAAGATGCTTTTGATAGGCGCAGTGGAGAGCCAGCGCGAGCATTCAAAAAAGAAAACGGCGGCGGCTAAAGAGGTTGAACACCAAGATGAGCCGCCCATGAAAAAAGCAGCGTAACCTGCGCTAACCCCTCCAGCCCGCACCTTGCGGGCTTTTTTACGCCTGTTGTTTGACTAAGGGTTTACCCTTGGTTTGGGGAAAAGTTGAAATAAATTTAGCGCAACGCTTGTTTTAACATTAGCGTTACGCTATGATTCACTCCAACCCGCAATCAAGCGGCGAAGGAGTGAAAGTGAAGGTATTCTGGAAAGACCCCCAACGCCTGTTGCAGATCGAGGCCGAATCAGCCGCCGACATCAATACCCTGTCCGACCTGCTTGTCGGCGGGCCAATCAAAAATTCAGAATGGCTCAAATGCCCAGAAGATGAGGTGTCTGGGATGTGGCCCGCCACATCCAACAAGAGTCAGAAGCGCAAGCGGGTAGCCAGGCAATCAGCGCCCTGCGCCAAATGCTCGGCCTGGACCTGGGTGACCCGGCAGATGATCTCGCGGCGTGGGCTACCCACTTTGCTGGCTATGTGCAGGCGCACAAACAACTCGCCACCAGTCTCGAACATCTCAATGCCGTGCTGCAAACCCTTGGTTTGGAAGTCGTCAATCAAAAAACCATGTTCAATACATTGATGCGCGCCCATGACGGTGCTCCGGTGGTGGTTGAAGCCCCTATTGTGAAGGAGTGAAAAATGCCAGCCACACCAATCAGTCAGCCGCCAGTTATCAAAGCCTGCCGTATCGCAGCAGGCTGCAAATCACAGCTTGAAGCCTTGAGGCTAATTTGGTCTGATCATCCCTATAGCGACCCCAAGGCTGCCTGGGCCGCTCTCACCCACGGCCTCGAAAGCCTCACCGCTGCCCAAATCCAGCAGCGTTTCGCCACCGAGGGCATCGAGATCACCCTTGATGCGGCTGCCGAGCTGCAGGTCGAAGCTGTCAGCCAAAGACCATGCGGTGTAGTCCCCGTCATCGGTCTTGATGATGAACATCCCGTTGCGGCGGTTGATGTGGGTGATGGTGCCGGTTTGCATGACGCGCCCCAAAGTGTTGAAAACCCCATTGTGAAGGAGTGAAAAATGCCAACCACCACACCGATCAGCCCGAGAGAGCAAATGCTGATCACCATCCTGCGCACCATCGTCGAGGAGACGATGGATTTCCCGGCAGTTCGCCCATTCGCCAGCGAGAGCTACCTACCGCCTCACATGATCGAGAATGCGCAGTCTGCCTTGACCTGCTATGGCTGCAAAGTCGTTGACAACACGCCATGGACGGCGGTGCAAAGCGAACCAACGCCAGCACCGGCACCGGCACCGGCATGTGTAAGCTGCGCATACATCAACAAAAAGGATTGGGAGCAACCTTATTGCAACCATCCTCAGGCTGTGTGCCCGGTCAGCGGAACCCGGCACCGGCTGTGCCACGACGAGCGGGAGAGTTGTAGCCCGCACGCTTATTGCGGAGCGGCTGGCCGGGGGTTTGTCGATCGCCAAGAGGATGACGAGCAAGCCAAAGCGCCACCGTCTTGCGTCGATTGCAGGCACGCCAAACGTGTTGCACAAAGCCCGACCGAGGACGCAACGGAGTTGTTTTGCGATAACCCAAAAATGGGCTGGAGGGCTGGCGTGGGCACTGGGGTTAAGTGCCTGACAGAGCGCTCTTTTCACTCCACCCTGGCGGGCTGCGGCGCGACTGGCCGGTTGTTTGAAGCAGCCAACACCAGCGAGGTGGCGGCGTGAGAAAACCTGTTTCCTGCATGACCCCGTTTGACCGGGCGTTTGCCTTGGCCTGGGTCAAAAACCCGGATCCGACTTTTCGAAAAGTCTTGAACCTGGCCGCAGCCAAGGTGCAGGGCGATGCGCTTGCCGCCAAGGTGCCGGGTATCAAGCCCAGCGGTCAGGTGTCGGCATGACACGCTTTACTTTGCTGGTATCGACCGCCAGTAAGCGTCTGGCGCAGCACTGCCCCGCTCAATCCAGATCAGCACACAGCGCGCACGCACATCGTCGGATACCCAGTCTGGCAGGGGTCTCCATTTGTTCGACGGGTCGCGTTTGGACTCATCCCACGGCATCGAATGCGAAGTGTGTGCCTGTGCAAAAGCCACCAGCGCCGGGCTGGCCAATGGCGCTATCAGCCGGTGCGTGCTGGTGTAGGCCGCAGCCCGGCCAGTCTTAGGGTCTAGCAGCAGCGAATACGGCAACTTTGACTTTTCCAAATAACCCATTTCTTTGTTTTCATCTTCATCTTTATCTTCAATCATCATGAATTCACCTATTGTTTCATCTCGCAAAACCAAATTGATCCACATCGTGGGTCGGCAGGGTGTTGGCAAATCAACCCTGGCCGATGACATTATTACGGGACTGCAAAAGCGCGGAAAAACCGCAATCGCCCTGGTTGAAGAGGGTTTGCAGAGTGAGCCCATCAGCCCTGAGGAGGTGATCATGTTACGCCAGCAGCCTATCAAACGGCCTCATCACCAGCCCGACACGTTTGATGTGCTGATTGCAGAGCACACCGAACCGCTTGGCCCCGAGTTCAAGCTCGAGCGCGGTGACCTGGTGATCACCATGGTTGAGGCGGCATGAGAGCACACACAGCTATCCACTGGGGTGCGGCTGCCTTGGCTTGCCTGTTGCTGGGCAGCCTGTACCGCCTTGACGGCCCCACCGAGTTGCAGGCCATGAAAGACACGGCCAGCAATGCGCACCAAGCCCAGCGTGAGGCCCAGCACCAGGCACGGTTTGTCAAAGCAGCACGGCGGGCATGCGGTGGCGACAGTGCTGCCTACCTGCTGCTGGCAGACAACAGCATTCGCTGCGGCTCGACTGGCAGTTTTCGCACGCTCAAGGTGGCGCTGTGAACCCAGAAACCCTAGAGCGGCTGTGCGAACAAGCCCGCCAGCGGCTGGCGGCAAGCATTAACCGCAGCGCAGCGCAACACCTTCGCCGGTTTAAAGAGTTTTGCACAAAAACATTTTCTAGCCCTTATCCAACAAGCGCAAGCAGCTACACATTAGATAGTGAACCATGGCAACAGTTACTTTAACCCTTTGGGACACGGCAACCGGCAGCGTGGCGCTGCACAGCAGCTTTACGCCTGCCGTGCGCTATTCGCCCACACCGGCGCAAGCCCACGCACTCGATCTGATCGCCAGCACGAAAAACCGCTGGGACAAGCCCGATGGCGCACCCAGCACGGGAACCTCGGGCCTGCTCAGTGAACACTGGGGAGACCCAGCACCATGATCGAGCGTGAAATCATCAGCCAGCGGCAAGCGAACATCCTGTCTGCGCTGCAAACCATGATCGACGCGCCGCATGATCTGTTGCAGGAAATAGTCGGCCTGCCCAATGGCGACTACAAGCGCCAGATCAGCGACTTGCGTGCGCGTGGTCTGGTAGTGGCCTGTGTGCCAGGCGGGCCCCAGCGGCTGAGGCTGCACATCAGCCGCGCAGGTGCGCAGGCACTGGCCGACCACATCGACCACCACAGTTACATCAAGGCCAGTTTATGCAGGACTGAACCTGCCCGCATCAACCGAATGACGCTGCCAGCCTACAAACCGGCACCGACCTATTACCGCAATGACGGCCACGTCACCCTGCCAAGCCGGGGCGCTTGCTGATGGACGAGCCGCAAAAAGTCCTGCCGCGCCGGCCCGACATGTTTAGCAACTACCCGCCCACAAAAAGTGGTTACATCCGCGAAACCGGCAACCACCTCATCAAAAGCCTGAGCACGCCCACTGTAGCCGCCCCGGCTGCTGCGCCGATTCTGGCCCCACCCACCACCGTGCCCCCACGGCCAACCAAACCCACCACCATGTCAACCGCCAAACACATCCCCGCCAAACCAAGCCCCAAAGCCCGCAAAAACAGCCAGGCACTGGAAGACCATTACAGCCCTTATAGCCCGGAGCCACTGCCCGAGCCAGTGGCCAGCAGCGTTGCTGTGGATGACGGTGACGCGCCTGATAACCGCTTTGCCCTGCACATGCCGGGGCTGGGCACTTTCAGGATTGACAACGACATTGCGCTGCCTGAACAAACCAATGGCCGGGTAAAAAAAGACTGGACTGCACTGCTAAAGGCTTTGAAGCCGGGCGAGAGTGTGGCGCTTGACATCAAGGCCCAGTCAATGGTGGCCAAGCACATCAGCCAGGCGCACAAAGACAAAATCGGAACCTGGGTGCGCCGGGTCAACGCTGACAAAACCGGCATGCGGGTCTGGCGGGTGGCATGAAGACCACCATGCTGATTCAGGATCAAAAATTGCCAGCGTACCCGGTCGGTTTGACGCGAATCTTTAAGCAGCGCGGCCACCGGCCTGAACCAATTGGCGCGGCTGCAGGGCGAGGCCAGCGTAATGCGCCTGCTGCTGCGCGAGGCTGCTGAACTCATTGACAGTCTGCTTTCCGATTTCGGCCTTGATTTTGAGGACATCGACGACAAGGTGCGCCTGCTGGGCCAGATTCGCCGGGCGCTGGGCGAGGTGGAATCATGAACCGCTTTGAGCGTCGCCAGGCCAAATACAAGCGGCCTAACCGGCAAGCCAACAAAATGGCGTTGATCGTGCGTAACCCGGTCTATCAGGCGTATGCAGCCGAGCCGATGAACGAAGACCTGAGAACGATGCAGGCGATAGATGCCCGCATGGCGTTTGATGCCGCCTGCGCCGGGCAGGCCACGCGCGATGACCGCGAGACGCTGGCCGGTGTGGCCAATGCCATCATGGTGCTGGCAGAAAAGCATTGCACCGAGGCTGATCTGGAGCTGGCCCAGGATGCGCAAAAAGCCCTGTTGCGCGCCGATGCCCGGGTCATGCAGGGCCATGCCACGGTCTGGAACTTTGACGGCGAAGGCCGACAAGCCATGCTGG
>JAIFMO010000125.1:4098-5038 GCA_020048435.1 Sulfuritalea sp. | reverse complement strand
AGTTCTTCCAGATGGTCACGGTGCTGCAGGAGTTCGATTTCTGCCTGCTTGCGCCATGAAATATCGTCCAACAATGCCACAAAATATTCGACCGTGCCATTTTCCCGGCGCACACAGCGCAGAGCTAGCTGGGTAAACACCACATGGCCATCGCGATGGATAAACCGCTTGTCCAGCGTGTATTCGTCAATTTCACCAGCAAGCACACGGTTGAACTGGGCCACATCCGCCGCTAGGTCATCCGGATGAGTGATTTCCGCCCAAGACATGCGGGCTAGTTCATCCATGGAGTAGCCAAGCATTTCGCATAGTCGGTCGTTGACCTCGATCCAGCCCTTTTCCGGGGATGTCTCAGCCATGCCGATCATCGAACGCTCAAAGAAAGTACGGAAGTGCTGCTCACTCTTGCGTAATACATCCTCCAACTGCTTGCGTTCACTAATGTCCTGAAGTGTTCCAGTCAAATGGTCGATGCGTCCTTCCGCATCGTAATGGGGGAAGCCACGCAATTCGCACCATTTGTTCATGCCCGATTGCGCACCACGGACTTGAACTTGGATGGAGAAGGACTTGCCAGTCTGTATAGCGCCAGTCAGGCTTGCCACAACCCTCTCGCGCGAATCGGGGAGGTAGGCATCGAGTGCGGTCTCGAGATCAGGCCTGAAGTCCAGTGGCAACTCGGTAATTTCATACACCCCCTCTGTCCACATTACGGTGTTGCGTATGGGGTCTGCATGCCAACCGCCGAGCTGGCCAATCCGCTGGCTTTCCCTTAGTAAGAACGCACTGTCGCGCAATGCCTCTTCGCGCTTCCTCAGCATCTCTAGCAGACGATTGAAGCCGCCAATCAGTTCGCCGATTTCGTCTTGAGTCTTGATCGGGAGGGGCTGTAAATATTGGCGCTCACCCGACCAGGTGGCCAATGTGTTTGCGGCGACCT
>JAIFMO010000125.1:0-4086 GCA_020048435.1 Sulfuritalea sp. | reverse complement strand
CTGCTGCATGGCACGGATCGGGGCAAAGGCTTCGGCGGTGGGCAGTACGGCCGACATGACCCATCCCGCGACAGGAACCCCTTTGGCCGAAACTAGCACTTCCACACCATGCGGATTGACCATGACGGCAGAGCCCTCGTGGCCCTGCAGGAATCGGTCGATCACTGGGTTGATACCGGGATCGGGTTGTTGTTCCAGGATGCGGCTTCTATCCGTGGCAATTACTATCACTCGCTGCTGCGGTGCGAGAAGCAGATAGCCGCCGGTCTTGCCGTAGGAATTCGCCGTAATCTTATCGAGGAAATTGGTCTTATCGAGGTTAATCACGCCGACCACAGCGCCGATCACTTTGCCTTTCGGATCGCGAATCGGCGCGGCCAAGGAAAATACAGGGACCTTCAGTGCCTTGCCGATGATGACGGTGCTGATTCCCGGCGTTCCCTCCTTGAGCGCCGTGGCAATGTGATTGCGGTACATGTAGTTGATGCCGAACCGCTCCGCTGAAAGCGGGACAGATGCCGTCGCCGTGCCATTAATCCCCGTGACGAAGAAGCCGCCATTGAATTGCTGGCGCATCACAATGCGGTCTTCTAGGAGCGTCTGCAGTGCCTTGGTATTCTTGATCAACCTTTCATCAATGCGCGCAGCCAACTGTTCCAGCGACGCCATGCGGTTTTGCAACTCGCTATCAATGTTTTGCGCAACCAACGACACAGTTGAAAACTGCTGTTCGCCCAGCATTTGCTTCATGTCCTCGCGCAGCATTCGGCTGGAGTAGTACGCCAGTGTCCACAGGCTGAGGAGGAAAATCGCCAGCGTGAAGATGGTCACGCGGGTCTTGAGCGAACGTTGCAGCAACGGTTTCAATTCATGTGCCTTGACGTATTTGCCTGCTGGCCAGACAAGGTCAAACCCCTTCGGTCGTTTTCTGGCAGTTTGATGCCAGCCATTGTTCGACATTACAGAACTTCTGACGATCTGACTTGGCTGGGTCCGGCCTGCCAACTGGGTCAGATTCTAACCGCTGGAACGGCGGGAGCACTCAGTAAGCTGCCGCTCATAGCCTCAGCATTTCAGCCCCGCCAATGGCTCCAACCGCTGCATTGCCGGCGTTCGGACCGAAACGCCCACTAAGCTCAAGCGTAGGTCGGCAACAGACTGCGAGCCGCCTGCTGACAACGGCATAGCCAATGGCCTGTCAACTCAGTTTTATGCCGGACGACATAAGCGTAGCCGCATGACGGCATGCGTGCCACTAGAGATCTGATGACAGGTTAATGCCCTATGACTTACCGATCATTGAACTGCCAGTCACTGGAAGCTGGCCATGGCATACATTATGGTCCAACCGGGTATGCACAATAAGAACCGCTCCGGAGTAAGATTACGCTTAAACTAAGGAGCGAAGATATGCGCATCGCCACTCTGACCATTGCTGCCATTTCTCCCATTCCTATGGCCATGCGCGAACTTGAGGAAGAATCACGCACGCTCGATGCAGCGGTGGCTCACTTCAAGGTGTAGTAGAGGGTTATATGAGCATTGCCCCTTCAGCCTCACGCGATCTGATATTGGCATCAGCACTGGCTGACTTCACACTCGATCACATCGATGTCGCAGCCTATCTGGCTGAACCTGATGGTGGCCTATGCTATGTTAATGCCGCTGCCTGCAAGGCGCTTGGCTATGAGAAAGCGGAGTTGCTGGCGCTCCATGTCGCTGATGTCGATGCCGAGTTGACGGCGGCAAACTGGCCGGAGACCTACGCACTGATCACCACGGCAGGCGCCCAGGGCTTCCTCAGTCGTCATCGGCGCAAGGACGGCAGCGTTTTTCCGGTTGAGATCAATGTCGTGCATTACGCGTCTGGCGGCCAGTCTTATTTGCTGGCACTGGCGCTCGACATTAGTGCGCGTTTGGCCGCCGAGGCCGCACTGAAGGCCAGCGAATTGCGTTTCAGGCGGCTTTTTGACGACGCGGATGCCCTCTCGATCCAGGGCTACCGGCCGGATGGCAGCGTGATCTACTGGAATCGCGCCTCGGAAGTCATCTACGGGTACACCACAGCAGAGGCGCTGGCCGGCAATCTTTTCGACCTCATCATTCCCGCCGAAATGCGTGACGGCGTGCGCGGCGCTGTCGCCTGGATGTTCGAAAACAACCAGGGCATCCCCGCCGGCAAGCTAATGCTGAAGCACAAGGCTGGGTATCTCGTGCCGGTCTGGTCGAGCCATACCGTCGTCAACGTCGAGGGTCAGGAACCCTTGCTGTTCTGCATGGACGTTGATCTTTCCGAACTCGAGCGCACTGAAGCGGCCCTGCGCGAGAGCGAGCGCCGTTTGACCTATGCCCTCGACGCCACTGGTGAAGGGCTGTGGGACTGGGATCTCACGAGTAATATCGTCAAGCACAACCGCCGCTGGTGCGAGTTGCTTGGTTTCGACGAGACCATGCTCGAACATCCGGTAGGTTCATTCGAGTCCCTGCTGCATGAGGCAGACCGGGATGCCGTGCTGAGCGCCATCCATGCCTGCCTCAACGGCCAGGGTGGTTACCAAAGCCGCCACCGCATGCGCCGCTCTGACGGTCGCATTATCTGGGTGCACGACCGCGGTAACGTGGTTGAACGCGACGCCTGGGGTAAAGCGCTGCGTATGGTCGGCAGCCACGCCGATATCACCGAGCAGCATCTGGCACAAGCACAGATCGAGTATCTGGCGCTGCACGATGCTCTGACCCAATTGCCCAATCGTAATCTGGCCCGCGAGCGCTTCCAGCGCGCAGCTTCAAACGCCGCACGCACCGGCACCAAGGTGGCAATGCTGTTTCTTGATCTTGATCACTTCAAGGACGTCAACGACACGCTCGGCCACCACGTTGGCGACTTGCTGCTACAGGAAATCGCCGTCCGGCTGCAGGCCCAGTTGCGTGATACTGACATCGTCAGCCGCCAGGGTGGAGATGAATTTCTGATCGCGCTGACCAACCTGCCCGAGGCGGCGCTGGCCGCTCAGGTGGCGCAAAACATTCTCGATGCGCTGACCACGCCCTTCAGCATTGGTGACCAGAACCTGCATACCTCGTTCTCCATCGGCATCAGCATGCTGCCCGACGACGGCCAAGATTTCGATACCTTGCTGCAAAAGGCCGACACCGCAATGTATGCAGCCAAAGCGGGTGGCCGCAATGCCTACCACTTCTTTACCCAGACGATGAATGACCAGGCGGCGGAGCGCATGCAGATCCAGAACCTCCTGCGCGGCGCGCTTGCCGCTGGCCAGTTCTCGCTGCACTATCAGCCGCAAATGAATCTCGACGATGGTCGTGTGCTCGGTGTCGAGGCGCTGTTGCGCTGGAACTCGCCGGAGTTGGGAATGGTATCTCCGGCACGCTTCATTCCGGTTGCCGAAGACAGCGGTCTCATTGTCAGCATTGGCGACTGGGTACTACAAGAGGCCTGCCGTCAGGGGTGCCTCTGGCAAGATCAACTCGGCCAGCCGCTCAATATGTCGGTCAATCTCTCTGCCGTGCAGTTCCAGCACGGCGATGTGGTGCGGAGCGTGCGCGCAGCCATTGAGGCCAGCGGTTTCGATCCCCGTTTCCTTGAAATTGAACTCACCGAGAGCGTACTCGTCAAGAATCCGGAAGCCGTGGTACGTACCCTCAAGGAAATTGCTGACATGGGTATTCGCCTGGCCATCGACGATTTTGGCACCGGCTACTCGTCGCTAAGCTACCTACGCATGCTGCCGGTGCGTCGCCTCAAGATAGACCAGTCCTTTGTACGTGACATGCTGAATAATCAGGACGACGCCTCGATCGTGCGCACCATCGTGCAGATGGCCGAAAGCCTGCGTCTCGATGTCATCGCTGAGGGTGTTGAACAGCCAGCGCAGGCGGAGTGGTTGCGGCACGCCGGTTGCAGCGAGGCGCAAGGCTTCTGGTTTGCGCGACCGATGGCTGCGGCTGACTTTGAAGCCTTTGTTGCAAAATTAAACGTCGATCCACACTGAGAGGATCACTCAGGATTCAGGCTAATCAGTCGGCTGACTCATATACTTCAGCAGTATTGAGGACAATGCTTCC
>JAIFMO010000240.1 GCA_020048435.1 Sulfuritalea sp. | reverse complement strand
ATCAATCCTTGTTCAAGGATCACTTCAAGGGCGATGGCTTCTACATTTCGCAGGAAATCCCGACTTGGGGCGGTACGCGGAAATTCTTCGGCAAGGGCTGGGAAGGGGTGGTTGATGCGGCTCTCAAAGCGTTTGGATATTGAGGCAGGCATTCGACAGTTCGCCTTTGCCGCACATCGGGTAGCGGCTCTCGTGATCCTCTTCTCCGTCTGCGCCGACGTAGAGGCACGTTCCGTCGCTACCGCAACGATCCATCCAAGGGAGTCGTTGCAATCGGCAGACAATTCGTCGCCTGTCGTGGATCGGGCGCCCCGGACCGAGATGGCGCGAATTTCGCCGAAATCGGAACAAGAGGATACCGCTGCATTCTTCAAACGGTGCGAGGTGAATAGGCGGGCTTGCCTAGTCATCCGCAACAAACGCCCCGCCGATTGATGGACGTCCCCAGAGCTTCAACATCCGGAAATTACCAATTCTGCGTAAGCGATTGCCCCGGCCGCCTCGCGGCGTGCCGTTAATTCGTTTCCGGTGGCAGCCCGGCCGCGTTGTTCAGCCATTTTTCCAATACCGTCTTCAGTGCTTTCATGGCAATGGGCTTGGTGAGATAGTCGTCCATGCCCGCCTCCAGGCAATGCTGGTGATCTTCTTCGAAGGCGTCCGCCGTCAGGGCGACGATCGGCAGACGCGGCTTGCCATTGGCGGCCTCCCATTGCCTTATCCGTTTCGTGGCGGCGTAACCGTCCAGCACCGGCATGTGAATATCCATCAGAACGAGGTCGGGCGCGGCGCCCTCCTTGATCGCGTCCACACCCTGCTGGCCATCTTCCGCCAGAGTAACGGCCAAACCTAATTTTTTCAGCAAGGCCGTGATCACCATGCGGTTGACGCTGTTGTCCTCGACCACCAGCACGCGACAGCATAGCTGCGCGGGGGCGCAGGCCGGGCTGGCCTCTTCAAGCGGGAGCCTTTGCCCGCTTCGCTCTCGACACCGACTTCGCCGCCCATCAATTTGGCCAGGCCGCGCACGATCGACAGACCGAGGCCGCTACCGCCAAATTCCCGCGTGGTCGAACTGTCGGCTTGCGAGAAGGGCAGAAACAGCAAATCCCGCTTGTCTTCGGGGATGCCGATGCCTGTATCGATGACGGAAAATTCGAGCAGGGCGGTGGCGGCGTCGTGCTCGATTTCCGCAGCTTCGATACGGATAGTGCCCCGCGGGGTGAACTTGACGGCATTGCCGACGAAGTTGGCCAGCATCTGGCGCAGGCGATGGGCATCGGCCTGATAACGCTGCCCCGTTCCGCCGCGCCAGTGGCATTCGAGCCGCAACTGCTTGAGCGCCGCCGCTTCGGCAAACAGCGACCGTGTTTCGTGGATAAGTTGCTCAGGATCGAACGGGATGATTTCAAGCTGGAACTTGCCCGCTTCGACCTTGGAGAGATCGAGAATATCGTTGAGCAGGGCCATCAGCGTCTGGCCTGACGTCAGGATGGTGCGGGCATAGTCCTGCTGCTCGTCCTCCTGCAGATCCGGCATCAGCAGCATCTGCGCCATGCCGAGAATGCCGTTCATCGGCGTGCGTATTTCGTGGCTCATGGTGGCGAGAAAGCGGCTCTTGGCCAGGTTGGCGGCTTCAGCGGCGGCTTCCGATTTCCGCAATTCCTGGGTTCGCAACGCGACCTTGGTTTCCAGCGAGGCCTCGGAAATCCGCAGCGTATTGACCATGACGTCGAAGGCCCGGGCCAACTGCGCAACCTCACCAACGTCGAGATGAGGCACGGCGATGCTCAAGTCGCCCTTCTCCGCGATATCCCGTGCAACATCGGTCAGCCGGGTGAGCGGCACGACCAGTTGTTGCGAAACCCGCCGCGCCCGATAAATGACCAGCAGGATCAATAACAAACTACCCAGCCCATAGCCCAGGACGAGCGGGATCAATTTGCGATCGAAGGGCGAAAGCGCATCCTTGACCACGACGTCGAGCGGGATGGGAGCGGCGTCCGCTTTCGCTCCGAAAAGAGGGCTGCGAGCTGTTTCAAGGGAAGCCGGCGCACCACGCCCGCTTTCCGCACCGACGAGATTGTCAACACTGCCGGCGCGCACCAGTGCAACGCTTTCAATATCAAGATCCCGCGGCAAGGGGCTCAGGATGTCATGCAGGTCGAGTTGCGTCACCACCACGCCCTCGATGGTACCGGTGTAGGGAAAGACAACGCCCTGATAGACCGTCCAGGCAAGATGGCCATTCTTGAGCGGAACCAGTTCCCTCAGTGTTTTGCCGCCGGCGATAACCTGTTTGAACAGGGGCGAAGTTGCGCGGCAATCCGACAGGGGCGAACGCATACCGGCCAGGCGTTCGCCATTGATATCACACAGGGCCAGCCCGCTGGCCGCCACGACCGGAAACTTGTAGCTCTCCAGAAAGGGGACGACGTAGGTGTTCCGCCCCGTCGAATCGAGCAGGGCCGTTGTGAAAATCGGGTTATTCGCAAGTTCGCGAACCGATCTTTCCACCAAATCAATCGATGTCTCGACACGCTCCGCCAGCCGGCGGGATTTTTCTTGCAGGCGTTCCCGCAGGGTGGCCTGTTCGACCCCGAAGATCACCCCCAGGGAAATCAGCGCTACCAGCAAACTGCTGCCCAGTGCGATGATCGCGGCTTGTAGCGCAAAGGCATTCGCCAGGCTGCGATTGCTCCAGCGCCGCAGGACATTGAGACTTACGGGCGGGTTCACGGCAACGCCTCAACGCCTCGTTTTCAAGAGCGGCTCGATGGCGCCGTCGTCGGCAAATCGGGCCATGAATACCTCGTTGATGCTCAGGGCATCGTGCCGCTTATCGGTGAACGGTTTGTCGAGTTGCCGCACCAAACCCTGGTGAGCGCCAAGATTTTCCAGCGCGGTGCGCACGGCCTGGCGGTCCGTGCTCCTGGCCTGCCTGATGGCCTTGGCCAGCAAATGGACCAGATCGTAGGCATGCGCCACCCCGACCGGCGAAACCACCTTGCGCGGATCGTCGCTGCCCGTTACCGACTTCAAGCCCGCCAGGACGCGCTTGGCGATGGGGTCGGTTTTCCCGATGAAGGAATAGGTCTGCACCACCGTCAAATCGACCGCATTCAACGCCGGGCCGGATAGCTCGAAAAACTGTCCGCCCGTAATGCCCCAGTGCGCCACGACGGGCAGCCGTTCTTCCTTCGGCAGCTTGGCCATTTCCTTGACCAGAATGACGGCCTCGCGATCATTGGCCACAAGGATCAGCGCCTCGGCGCCGGCTTTGCGGACCGCCTGATAACGCTCGATCAGGCTGGGATCGCCCCAGTTGTACCACTGGGCGGTAACTATTTCCTGGTGCGTATCGCTTGCGGCGGTTTTTTCGGCCGCCTTGAGGCTGCTGCGCCCCCATTCGGTGTTGGGAAGCAAAATGCCGACCTTGCGCACACCGGATTTGAGGGCGTGGCGCATCATCACCTGCAAAGCCCATGAATCGCGCAGCGACAGGCGAAAAACATAGCTTGGCCTGTAGTCGGTCCCGGTGATCGAATCTCCCGCCGCCCATGGGTCTAGCAGCGGCAGCTTGAGGCGGTGGATTTCGGGCAGCATTTCGACCACGACCGGGGTATAGCGGGCGCACATGACGGCCACCACGTCCGGGTCCGCCGCCAGTTCCCGCAGGTTGTTCAGCGAGCGGGCGGGAACCGCCCGGTTGTCCCTCTCGATCACTTCCAGCTTGCGACCGAGCACGCCACCGGCGGCATTGATCTCATTGACGGCCACCTGCGCGCCATTGCGAACAGCCTGAGCCGAGGTGCTGCTGGGAATGCCGAATTCGGCATCGATGGCGATCTTGATGTTGCCAGCCGCGAAAGCCGTCGCACTCGCAAGCACCACGGCCGTCGCCAACACAAACGATCTCAAATTCCGGAAGCAAGCCATGAAGGAGTATTCCTCGGTTCGATGGAAATTCACGAATGGCGAATCCTACCCCCAGCCGACGTTGTGCAACGATCAAAACCAGAAAAAACAAGGGGCGCCCAAACTGCAATGGACGCCCCTTGTGGCTGCGGCCAGCGCGAACGCCGGCCGGCTTCAGTCTGGTTATCGCGTGCTTACTTCGTCGCGGTCACTTCGACGTCGACGCGGCGATTCGGCGCCAGGCACTCGACCACGGCCTTGCTCTTCTTGCCTTCGCACTGGCCGGCGGTGGTCTTGGGCATGGCGCTGCCCTTGCCTTCGGCCTTGATCACATCTTTGGCGACACCCTTGGATACCAGATAGGCCTTGACCGTCTCGGCACGCTTGGTGGAAAGAGCCTGATTGAACTTGGCGGTACCGAAACGATCGGTATGTCCGGTCACGACGGCGCTCTGCACCTTCATGCCCTTGAGCTTGGCGGCGAGATCATCGAGTTGCTTTTTGCCGGCCGGCTTCAGGGTGGACTTGCCGAAGTCGAACAGACCATCGGCGGAGAGGGACATCTTCTCTGTGACGCCCTGGGCAGCTGCCGGCTTGCCGCGCAGGAGTTCGGGATCGCACTCGGCGATGGCCATCGACGGCGTCCAGTAACCGGTGCGCCAGCAGAGGCCATAACCGCTCTTGACCACCGCGCCGCGCGTGTCGAGCACATAACCGGACTTATCTTCGGCGATGGCGGCGGCGGCGATGCCCATGGCGGCAACCAGAATCAACGACTTGGAGATGATGCTGTTTTTCATTTATGTATAGCTCCCTATGAGAAAAACAAAGCCCCGCAAGGGTGCGTCACGGAGCTGATTAATTAAAATATTTTTGGTTGAGTCGCGCGAATTATGCCATGCACCGGCGAAATCAGGTTGAACGGCTGCGGATGGCGGCGAGAATGCCTTGCATCAGGGCCAACGGAGTTGGCGGGCAACCCGCTATGCGCAGATCCACGCCGACCACGTTGTCCACCGCGCCGCAACTGGCGTAACTCTCGCCGAACATGGCGCCCACCTCGCCACAGCCGCAACCGCAGTCGCCCACTGCCACCACCAACTTGGGGTCGGGCGTGCAATCGTAGGCAATGCGGAGGGCATTTTCCATGTTCTTCGTGACCGGGCCGGTCACCAGTAGCATGTCGGCGTGTCGCGGGCTGGCGACGAACTTGATGCCGCGTCCCTCAAGGTTGTAGTAGGGATTGTTGAGCGCGTGGATTTCCAGTTCGCAACCGTTGCAGGAGCCGGCATCGACCTGGCGAATCGTCAGCGCGCGGCCGAGGATATTCAGGATATCGTCATGCAGGCGATCGATCTCGCGCCGCGGGCCGTCGCCGGTGTCGGGATGCGGCTCGGTGAGGATGCCGGTGCGGAAGATCTGTCCGAGGAGCGAAATCATGAATTCGAGCGGGGGGGAGTCGGGCCATGTGTGATATTCGAGCGCAGCGAGCCGCCAGTCTCCCCCTCTGCGAAGAGGGGGCTGGGGGGAGTCGGGCGATCAATCACAGGTCAACTCCGCTGTAAGAAAGATTGAACGATTTGTTGATGAGCGGGAAGTCGGGAACGATGTCATTCATCACCGCATGCTCCAACGCCGGCCAGGCCTGCCAGGACGGATCGTGCGGATGCACGCGGGCGAGCTTGCCCTCGCTGTCGAACTGGACGCCAACCAGCACTTCGCCGCGCCAGCCTTCGACCACGCCCAGCCCGGCGGCGCCGGCAACGGGTGCCGTCTCGACCCGCGTCTCCCCCGTTGGCAAGCCGACAGCCAGCACGCACAACAGGCGCAGCGACTCGGCAATTTCGCCAAAGCGCACCGCCACGCGGGCCGCGACGTCGCCACGTTCATCGGTGATCGGGCGCACGCCAAGCGTTGTCCAGGGCGACGGCGGGGTGTATTCGTGGCGATGGGCGCGGCCATCGAGGATCATGCCGCTGGCACGCGCCGCCATGCCTGAGAGCGACAGTTCGCGCACCAGGGCGGTATCGATGATGCCGGTGGTCAGAAAGCGATCCTGCAGGCCGGCGTGTTCGTCATAGAGGGTGCGCAGCTTCTTCACCTCGCCGGCAATGACGCCGCATTGCTCGACGATGGCGGCCAGCGCCGGCGCGCCGATATCACCGGCGACGCCGCCGGGAACGATACGGTCCATCATGAAACGGTGGCCGAACGCCTCGGCATTCAGGCGCAACCAGTCTTCCTTCAGGCGCAGGAACTGGGTGAGACCGAAGGCAAAGGCCGCGTCGTTGCCCAGCGCACCGAGATCGCCAAGATGATTGGCGACGCGCTCCCGCTCCAGCATTAGCGCCCGCAACAGCAGCGCCCGCCGCGGCGGTTCGACGCCGCAAGCAGCCTCGACCGCGTCGGCATAGGCCCAGGCATAGGCGCAGGTGGAATCGCCGGAAATGCGGCCGACCAGCTTCGCACCCCGACCGATATCCATGCCGATGAATCGCTTTTCGACGCCCTTGTGCTGGTAGCCCAGGCGTTGCTCCAGCCGCAACACGCGCTCGCCCACCACCGAGAAACGGAAGTGGCCAGGCTCGATGATTCCTGCATGAATGGGGCCGACGGGAATCTCGTGGGCACCTTCGCCGCCGACCTGAACGAAGTCGTAGTCGCTGGGTAAATTGGGGAAGCCGACGCCCATGCCGAAAACATGCACCGCATCGTGGCGCAGCGGATACCAGTCTGCCGGCCAGGCGCCGTGGCGCAGCCACGGCCGTTGGTCGGGGCCGTCGCTGGCGATGCCGACCATGTCGCGGGTGGCGCGCTGCATGCGATTGGCGGCCGGGAAAATAGCGGACAAATCGGGATAGACCAGCGTGGCGGGATCATCGCCCGGCAGGTCGAGGCTGACACAAGCATGGCCCTGGCTGACGCCGAAGACGCAATGCAGGCGAAAACCGGCCACTGCCCCCGTCGAAGGGCCGCCGTGGCGCTGCCGTTCGTCGCTGCCCCAGAGCGCGGCCAGGCGGCCACCCTGCAAGTGCACGGTGGCGGCGAAATCCTTCAGATCTTCGCCGCTGGCGGCTCGACCCCGCCACACCGGCGCGCCAAGACCGGGCTGCCGCGCGAACTCGATGGGGAAATCGTCGCAGAGGAACATGGTTAGCCGAGCATGCGCGCGGCCTCGTGGAACCAGCGCGTGAGGTAAGGCGGGATGTAGAGACCGAGCATCAGCACGATACCCAGATGCAGGAACACCGGCGTGATGGCGGGCGCATGGGGCAGGCGCTTGAGTTCGCTGTCGCCGAACACCATCGGCTGCACCTTGCCGAAGATGGCGGCGAAGGCCACGCCCAGCGCCAGCAACAGCACCGGCGTCGCCCACGGGTGATGTTTCATGGCGTGGGTGAGGATCATGAATTCGCTGGCGAAGACTCCGAAGGGAGGCATGCCAAGAATCGCCAGCGTGCCGAGCATCAGGCCCCAGCCGATCAGCGGATTGACGCCAATGAGGCCGCGGATGTCGGCCATCATCTGCGTGCCGGTCTTCTGCGTGGCATGGCCGACGGCAAAGAAGATGGCCGATTTGGTCAGTGAATGCATGGTCATGTGCAGCAGGCCGGCAAAATTGGCGACCGCGCCACCCATGCCAAAGGCAAAGGTGATCAAGCCCATGTGCTCGATGGACGAGTAAGCGAACATGCGCTTGATGTCGCGCTGCTTCGAGAGGAAAAAGGCGGCAACCAG
The DNA here is from genome assembly GCA_020048435.1 of Sulfuritalea sp. GTDB lineage: Bacteria > Pseudomonadota > Gammaproteobacteria > Burkholderiales > Rhodocyclaceae > Sulfurisoma. The sequence continues at coordinate 8,190 of JAIFMO010000240.1, read as the reverse complement.
CAGCGTGAACAGCCCGAAGCCCATCATCAGGTTGCCGGCGTAGTCGCCGCCAATGGCGCCATCGGCCAGCACCTTGCAGCGCAGGATGGCGTAGAGGGCGACATTCAGCAGCAAGCCGGAAAGCACCGCCGAAACGGGCGTCGGCCCCTCGGCATGGGCGTCGGGCAGCCAGTTGTGCAACGGCGCCAGGCCAACCTTGGTGCCGTAGCCAACCAGCAGGAAAATGAATGACAAAGCCATGATATTGGGTTCGAGCTGGCCCTTCACCTCGACCAGGTGCGTCCAGAGCAGTGCATTGCCCGTCTGGCCGAGCACGCGCTCGGCGGCGAAATAGAGCAGGATGGTGCCGAATAGCGCCTGAGCGATGCCGACGCCGCAGAGGATGAAATATTTCCACGCCGCTTCAAGGCTGGCCGATGTGCGGTAGAGCGAAACCAGCAGCACGGTGGTCAGCGTCGCCGCCTCCATCGCCACCCAGAGGATGCCCATGTTGTTGGTGGTCAGCGCCGCCAGCATGGTGAACATAAAGAGTTGGTACATGCTCTTGTAGAGCCGCAGGCGCGGCTTGGTGAGGCGGCCGTGGGCCGCCTCGTTCGCCATGTAGGGGCCCGAGAAGATGCTGGTGGTGAGGCCGACGAAGGCTGTCAGCGCAACGAAAAAGACGTTGAGCGAATCAATAAAGAATTGCTCGCCGAAGGCGAAGCGCGGGCCATTGGCAATAATCTCGACCGTCAGGCTGGCGGCGGCAAGAAAAGTGCCGAGACTGGCAAGAATGTTGAGATTGGGCGCCCAGGCCCGCTCGCCAAACACCGTCAGCAGCGCCCCACTGACGAGGGGAATGGCCAGCATGAGAACGAAGAAATCGAGGGTCATTAATTGTCCTTCAGCCGTTCCATATGGTGAATGTCGAGGCTGTCGAACTGCTCACGGATCTGGAAGAAGAAAACGCCGAGGATGATGGCGCCGACCAGCACGTCGAGGGCGATGCCGAGTTCGACCACCATCGGCATGCCATAGGTGGCGCTGGTAGCGGCGAGGAAGAGACCGTTTTCCATGGCGAGGAAACCGACCACCTGCGGGATGGCCTTGGTGCGCGTGATCATCATCAGGAAAGCCAGCATCACCACCGCCAGCGCGATGCCCAGCGTGCCGCGCGTGATGGTGTGCGATAGCTGCGAGATCGGCAGGGCGACATTGAAGGCAATGATGACCAGGCCGATCCCGACCAGCATGGTGGTCGGGATGTTGATCAGCGATTCGATCTCGCCCTTGACGTGCAGGCGGCGCACCAACCGGTGCAGAATCCACGGCAGCAACAGCGCCTTCAGCACCAGCGTCAGCCCGGCCGACCAATACAGGTGCGACTGCCCCGTGGTCACGGCGGCCACCACGGTCGACAGGCCCAGCGCCAGCCCTTGCAACGCAAAGAGGTTGATCAGTTGCAGCACCCGCCGTTGCGCCAGCATGGCAAAAGCCAGCAGCAGGATTACCGAGGCGAACAGGTTGATGAGCTGGGCCGAGAGCGGCACCGCGTTATTCATGCCCGACCCTCCAGCAACAGGCGCACAAGGAGGCCCAGCACCGCCAGCAGGAAGGCGGTGCCGAGAAATTCCGGCGCGCGGAAGATGCGCAACTTGGCGTTGATGGTCTCGATCAGCGCCAGCAGGAAACCACCGATGGCAAGCTTGAACAGCAGCAGCGGAATCGCAGCCAGCAGCGCGGGAAAACTGTCGCCGGCGGCGATGCCCCGGGGGAAGAACAACGCCAGGCCGAGACAGGAATAGGCATAAAGCTTAAGACTGGCGGCCCACTCGATCAGGGCCAGGTGAAGGCCGGAGTATTCGAGGATCATCGCCTCGTGGATCATGGTCAGTTCGAGGTGGGTGGCGGGGTTATCCACCGGCACGCGGGCGTTTTCGGCCAGTGACACGAAGGCGAAGGCGATGCCGGCGAAGGCCAGGCTCGGATAGATGGCGAAGTCGCTGTGGGCCAGGGTCTCGACGATGGTGGCCAGCGAGGTCGAATTGGCGATCATGGCGACGGTGAAAATTACCATCAGCAACGCCGGTTCGGCAAGGAACCCGATCAGCATTTCGCGGCGACCGCCGAGGCTGCCGAAGGCGGTGCCGACGTCCATCGCCGCCAGCGAGATGAACACGCGGGCCAGCCCGAAGACACCCACCAGGGCAATGGCGTCGGCCGCCGGCGCGAAAGGCAGGTCGGTCGACAGGCTGGGAATGATGGCGCAGGCCAGCACCATGCAGCCGAACATCACGAAGGGCGCCGTGCGGAACAGCGAAGAAGCGCCATGCGCCAGCACCACATCCTTGTGGAACAGCTTGTGCAGCATGTAGTAAGACTGCAACAGCGGCGGCGCCGTGCGGCTCTGTAGCCACGCCCGGCACTGTCCCACCCAGCCCGCCAGCAGCGGCGCCAGCACCAGTGCCAAGGCGATGGCGAAGAGTTGCCCGATCAGACCGGAAATAGAAATCATGTCGCTCCTCCGGAGCGAACACACAGTCTCCCCCTCCGCGTGGAGGGGGCTGGGGGGTGGCGGGTCGATGCGTTCATGGGCGAGCGACCAACAACAAAAGGATCAACGTAAAGAAGCTATACGTCAGATAGACCGCAATGCGTCCGCCCTGTATATGGGTAATGAGATCGGAGACCCAGCCAAGCAGCCGCGCAGTGGGCAGGTAAAGCCAATGCCAGAAATGATCTTCGACCTTGACGGTGTAATAGGGTTTGCTGTCGCGGGCGCTCGGGAAATGGCGCTCCATGCGGAACATGGGCTCAAAGATGCGGCGGATCGGCTGACTGAAACCCTCGGCCGTGTCCTGCGCCCGCGGCCCCTGGAAATAATAGCCGCAGTCCCAGGCGGTGGTGCGGCGCATCCGGCCGTGGTAGAGGCGGCGCACCAGCCAGCGGCCGAGCAGCACCGAGGCGGCGATGGTGGCGAGGAACAGCATCGGCTCGTAGCTCGCTCGCTCGGGCGAGATCGGTGCCAGCATCCACCAGCCCTGTTCGCCGATGCGCTCGGCCAGGCCCTGGCCCAACAGTTGCCGGGTGGCAGCGTCGATGCGCAGAATCACGGCCGACGGCAGGATGCCCAGCAGCAGCGTCAGCAGCGCCAGCCAGACCAGCCCGGCTTTTTCCCAGGAACCGGCGTCATGGGCATCCTTGAGCGATGGATCGCGCATCTGGCCCAGAAAAATGATGCCATGAAACTTCACCATGGCGAAACCGGCCAGCGCCGCCACCAGCGCCACCACGGCGGCGGCCACCGGCACCACCATGTTGAGCCAGGAATGCGGCAGGCCCGGCGAAAAAAGGAAACTTTGCAGCAGCAGCCACTCGGAAACGAAACCCGACAGCGGCGGCAGCCCGGCGCTGGCGATCACGCCGACCAGCGCCAGCCACGCCACCCAGGGCATGCGGTGGATCAAGCCACCCAGCTTGCCGAGGCTGCGCTCTTTCGTCGCGTGCAGCACCGAGCCGGTACACAAAAACAACAGGCTCTTGAAGCCGGCGTGAGCCAGACAGTGATAGAACACGGCGGTGAGCGCCAGCGCCGCCAGCGACTCCATGCGGTAACTATGAAAAATCAGCGCGAGGCCGGTGCCGACAGCGAGCAGGCCGATGTTCTCGATGGACGAATAGGCCAGCAGCCGCTTCATGTCCGACTGCACGGTCGCATAGAGCACGCCGAAGAGCGCCGTGACCAGGCCGACGGCCAGCGCCACCACGCCCCACCACCACAGGGTTGTATGTAACAGGTCGAAGCTCACCCGCAGCAGGCCGTAGATGGCAGTCTTCAACATGACGCCGCTCATCAGCGCCGACACCGGCGAAGGTGCCGCCGGGTGGGCTTCGGGCAGCCAGACATGCAGCGGCACCAGGCCGGCCTTGGCGCCAAAACCGGCCAGCGCCAGCAGGAATGCGACTGAGGCCCAGAACGGCGACAACTGCTGGGCGCGCATGCCGGCAAAGGTGAAATCACCGCTGTTCGCGGTCATCACGCCAAAGGACAGCAGGATGGCGATGGCGCCGACATGGGCGATCAGCAGATAAAGAAAGCCGGCGCGGCGAATCTCGGCATGTTGGTGGTTGGTGGTAACGAGGAAGAAGCTTGAGAGCGCCATGCTCTCCCACGCCACCATGAAGGCATAGGCATCGTCGGCCAGCAGCACCAGCAGCATGCTGGCGAGGAAGACGTGATATTCGAAGCAGAGCAGCCCCGGGGCCGTACCCTCGTCCTGCCGAAAATAACCAGCGGCATAGATCGAAATGCCCACCGCGACAAAGCCCACCAACATGGCGAACACGGCGGAGAGATTATCGAGCCGCAGGTGGAAAGGCAGGTCGGGCAGGCCGATGGCCAGCACGGCGGTTTGCGGCGACCCGCCAAGCGAGAACAGTGCAATGAAGCCCACCAGCATGCCAACGAGGGCGCCAAGGGGAAACAGGGTCGTGGCGATAAAGCGGGAGTTGCGCGGAGCCAGCAATCCGAGCAGCCCGATCGCCAGCCAGGCACTGGCGGCAATCAGCAGGGTATCGATGGGCAGCAGGGTTGGCATGGGCAGCGAGAAAAAGTGTGTCGATTCTATCCCTGCTGGCTGCCACGCGGTACGCCTGCTAGACTTGGCTGCCGCTCAACTTGCAACCCTGCCCGCGTGACACAACAAGAAATCCAACGAGACTTTTCCACCCTGCCGCTGTCGCCGGCCCTGTTGCGCAATCTTGATCGCCTCGGCTACCGTGTCATGACGGCGATCCAGGCGCACAGCCTGCCGCTGATTCTCAAGCAGCGCGACCTCATCGCTCAGGCCGATACGGGGAGCGGCAAGACGCTCGCCTTCGCCATCGGCATCCTGCACCGGCTCGATCCGACCGATTTTGGCATTCAGGCATTGGTGCTGTGCCCAACACGCGAACTGGCCGACCAGGTGGCAAAAGAAGTGCGTCGCGTCGCCCGCTTCGCCGACAACATCAAGGTGTTGACGCTCTGCGGCGGCACGCCGATGGGTCCCCAAATTGCCTCGCTCGAACACGGCGCCCATGTCATCGTCGGCACCCCTGGGCGGATTCAGGATCACATGAGCCGCAAGAGCATCGACCTTTCCGGCGTGCGCACCCTCGTGCTCGACGAGGCCGACCGCATGGCCGGCATGGGCTTTTTCGACGAGATCAAGGGCATCGTCCGCGCCTGCCCGAAGCAGCGGCAAACACTGCTGTTCTCGGCCACCTACCCCGACGACATGAAGATGGCCAGCGCCGCCTTCCTCGACCGGCCGGAAGAACTCAAGATCGCGGCCGGAGAAGACGCCACCCGAGTCGAAGAGTATTTCTACGAAGTCGCCCACGAAAAACGCAACGCCGCCGTCGCCCATCTGCTGGCGCATTTCCGCCCGGAATCGACCCTGGCCTTCTGCAACACCCGCATCCATTGCCGCGAACTGGCCGCCGAGTTGCGCGCGCAGGGCATTTCGGCGCTGGCGCTGCACGGCGAACTGGAGCAGCGCGACCGCGACGAGCTGTTGGTGCAGTTCGCCAACCGCAGTTGCGCGGTGCTGGTCGCCACCGACGTCGCCGCCCGCGGCCTCGACATCCGCACCGTCGATGCCGTCATCAACGTTGATGTCGCCAAAGACACCGAGATTCATATTCACCGCATCGGCAGGACGGGGCGCGGCGACACTATCGGCCTGGCGCTCTCGCTGTGCGCGCCTTCCGAGCGCAAGTGGGTCAAGCTGATCGAAGCCTGGCGGCGCGCCCCGGTTAACTGGTTTCCGCTCGCCGACCTCACGCCCGCCGCAGGCTCGGCCCTGCAGGCGCCGATGACGACACTGCGCATCCTCGCCGGACGCCGCGACAAGCTGCGCCCCGGCGACCTGGTCGGCGCGCTGACCGGCGTGGCCGGCCTGAACAAGGAGCAAATCGGCCGCATCGACGTCTTCGACGAAACCTGCTATGTCGCCCTCGACCGCCACGCCGCGGCGCGTGCCCTGCGCAGCCTGGCCGATGCCGGCATCAAGGGTCGCCGCTTCCGCCTGAACCTGCTGGAGCAGGCTTGATCCTTAGCAATCGGAGAACACCCGCATGGCCATCCTGACCCATATCGTCGCCGCCGAAGACGAAGAGATCGAAGCCATCGGCGAGTCCCTCCACCCGGTTTCCGAGTGGAGCGGCATCGAGATGCGCGATGTCGACACCGCCAAGATCGCCATGCTCCACAGCCTGCTGACCGGCGACCCGTTCGACGAGGCGGTGACTCATTACGAGCCGGTCTATGTCTCCGCCAGCGAGGGCGCGGTGGTGCTGCGTCTGGTCGACGCGGTGAGCGAACGGCTGGCCCGGCTCGGCGTGGATGAACTCAGCGACGAAGCCTTCGACGCCGTTGCCGCCGAACTGGCCGCGACCGAGGAATTCGAGGCAACCGGCTGGGAAGAAGAAGCCATCGCGGCCATGCTGGCCGACCTGACCGAACTCGCCCGCCTGGCCGAATCGCAGGGGCAGGCGCTATTCGTCTGGATGCACCCGCTACGCACCTGACGCACCCTGCTCACCCGCTATCAGTAGCTGTTCGGGCCGCAGCAGGATAAAGCGGGCAAAGCGTCCTTCTTCCCGGTTGCCGTCATCGCTGACGATGATAATCATCTGCTGACCATCGACGATAGCGGGGCCGACCCCTTCCGCGTGCTCGAACCCCGGCAAACCTGGAACGCTTACACGACGGGCCGGTTCGCCGCCGCGACCGCTCCAGAACCAGAGCTGGAACGGCACCCGCTCGCGCGAGACGGGACCGCCGAGGATCAGGTAGCCCCCCATGGCGGGCATATAAGACATCCCCCGAATGCCATTGCCATCCAAGTCCAGCGACTCCAGGGTAGCGGAGATCCGCGGCAGCTCGCCGGCATCGAAGATTGCAGCGGGGTTCTCGATAGTGGCGATTATTGCCCGCCGGTCGAGCAGCGGACTACGAAAGCCGATCAGCAAGCGCTGCCCGTCGGGGCTGCTCTCCAGCGACTCGATATTGAGGCCGCCCTCGGCCTTCACGTTCTTGATCGCGGCGGCGGCGGCCAGCACGGGGTGTGCCGCCATCAGGGCCGGTTTCAGGCCGCCGACCACCTGCGGAGCCACCACGCGCTCACCTTCGAGGCGGAAGCGGACAAGTTTTTCACGCGATTTCTTCGCGTCGCCATCGCCGTCGCGCGAATGAGAGGTGATGGCGTGGATAAATCCCGCCGGGTCGAGCGTCAGCCCTTCAAGGTCATCCAGCGCCCAGAAAGCATCACTCGCGGCACCATCCATCGCCGCCCGCGTCAGCGGAATACTGCCCACGCTACGATCAGGAGCGATCGTGACCAAACTGAACGGATGCTGCTTTTCGTCCTCGATCACCAAGAACCGCCCGTCCGGCAATTGCTGGACAGCCGAAGGTTCGTGGATACCCGTCAGCGCGACGAACGCGGGGAAGTCATTGAGTGCCATAAAGGTCGTTATCTCCTCGCTGCAGCCTGTTCAGGTTCGCAGCCAAATTTGATCGTGTGGGAGTAGGATTATCGCGTCGGAGCCTGTTTCAATCACCGGCCATCTTCATCACCGCGCTGACCGCCAGCGGGAACTGATCCAGGTGGCGTGGTGACTCCGCAGGTAACTAATATCGCTAGCGGAGCGATATGCCACGGCCGTGCAAAGCCTCGCTAGTCGAGCAGACGTCCCTGCCTGAAATCATTCACCGCCTGTTGGATTTCCTGGTCGGTGTTCATCACGAAGGGGCCGTACTGAACGATGGGCTCATTGAGGGGCCGACCGGCGATCAGCAGCGCGCGCGCCTCGCCCGCAGCTTCGATTACCACGCCGTCGGACTCGGCATCGTTGGCCAGAATTGCCATGCGTTGCGCCGGCACGGCGTCCCCGGCAACGGCAAGCTCGCCGCGATAAACATAAATGAAGGCGTTATGCCCGGCCGGCAATAACTGCGTAAAACGCGTCCCCGCGGGCAGATGCAAATCCAGAAAATGCGGCGCCGTGACCTCGCGGGTGACGGCGCCGGCGACGCCGTGGCTTTCACCGGCGATCACGGTAACGACAACGCCGGCATCGGTCACGAAACACGGCAAATCGCCGGCGGCGAAATCGCGATACCAGGGCGCGATCATCTTGTCCTGACCGGGCAAGTTCAGCCAG
>JAIFMO010000231.1 GCA_020048435.1 Sulfuritalea sp. | reverse complement strand
CACATCGAGTACGACAGCTCACGATCGCTGCGCAGTCAGTTGTCGAACCCCGAAATTGCTTCGGCCGTGGCCGATACGTTCATCAAGTATCGGAAGGAGGGGGGCGCGGAAACGGCAATGCAGTGCTTTTCCGTGCGTCAGTATCCGAAGTATTACCGGCTAGGCAACATGGGCTCCCTGATCGGGGATTACTACCAGATGGCGCTGGCGATTCCCTGTCCCTTCCTCATCACGATGGGGGCCATCCTGCTGGATTACGAATCAGCCAGAAGCAAAGCGCTGATCAAAGCAGCACGAGCCACCCAGGCAGCCGGTTCGTACATGTCCCACTTCCAGCCTGACCTTCAGGAGCGCAAACGTGACTGGGATATGGTGCTGCGCGCTTTCGACAATGGCCGAAACGTCGTCCAGATGTACCACCAGATCGTGCTTTTGTCGCGGATCGAAGACGTTTCCCGAACAGAACATGCCGTCCGAGCAGTCTGGCGAGCCAGAGGATTTGATCTTGCCAAGGATGTCTATCTGCAGCACCAGGCCTTCGTGGCATCCATGCCTTGCACCTTGAGCCCGGCGCTGCAAAGGGATTTGCAGTTGTTTGGTCGAGCAGGCACGAAGACGGCTGATAACGCGGTCATGACCTCACCGCTGATCGCCGAATGGAAAGGCACGGCGACGCCTGTCATGACCTTGTTTGGTCGGCGTGGCCAGATCATGACCTTCGATCTCTTCGACAACACGGGGGGCAACTACAATTTTGCCGTGGCAGCACTCTCCGGATCCGGAAAATCGGTATTCGTGAATGAAATGGCCTTCCGTTACCTCGGTACCGGAACCAAGGTCTGGATCATCGATGTGGGGCGTTCCTACCGGAATCTGTCGGAACTGCTGGATGGCGAGTTCATCGAGTTCTCCGATGAGCGTACCAACACGATTTGCCTGAACCCGTTCTCCATGGTCGTGGATATCAACAACGACATGGAAATGCTGCTTCCCCTGGTGGCACAAATGGCCAGTCCCCGTGGGCCACTCGACAACTATGCCTACTCGGCGCTGGCAGCGGCCATCAAGCGAGTCTGGGACCAGAAAGAAAAGACCGCCACGATTACCGACATCTATGAGTTGCTGCGTACCGGGCGGCTGAGTGATGAAGGCGAGATGGAACGTGACCTTTCCCGACTGGCCACTGCCCTGGAGCCTTATACCAAGCACGGTATCTATGCGAGCTACTTTGAAGGCGAGGCCAACATCGAATTCCGCAAGAACCTCGTCGTTCTGGAGTTGGAAGAACTCAAGGCCAAAAAGGATCTGCAGGCGGTGGTGATGCAGTTGATGATGTATCGCATCACTCAGGAAATGTACCTCGATCGGTCCAAGCGCAAGCTGGTCATCATTGACGAGGCCTGGGATCTCATGGGGAGTGGGTCGAGCGCGAACTTTATCGAGGCTGGCTACCGGCGGGCCCGGAAGTATGGTGGGGCCTTCGGCACCATTACCCAGTCGGTCGATGACTATTACAAGAACGACGCAACACGGGCGGCCATCACCAATGCCGACTGGTTGTTTCTCCTCAGGCAAAAGCCGGAAAGCATCGAACGGCTTGGAAAAGAGGGGAAGCTTCATGTCGACGAGTGGATGAAACGCCAACTGTCATCGATCAGCACCGAACACGGCCATTACTCGGAGATCTTTGTTCATGGCCCGATGGGCTCGGGGGTAGGGCGACTGATTCTCGATCCGTTCTCGATGCTGCTGTATTCCACCCGTGCCGAGGATTACCAGGCCATCAAATCGCTGACCGATCAGGGCATCCCGGTGACTGAAGCGATTGAGTCCATCATCGAACGCAGGAGTGGTACATGACTATGGGACGCCTCCTGGCGACGTGTTGTGTGTCCGTCGCGCTTTCCTGCGGCATCGGGTATGCCTGGCTTCGCACTCATCCATCGCCACGCCTGGTGCGTGTCGATGTGGGCAGTTTGTTCGAGGAGCAGAAGAAGCTGTTAGCGGCACGGCTGAAGCCCGGTATGACCGAAGAGGAACAAAAGGCCATCTTTCTGGTGGCAGCCGATTATGGAAAGCAGGTGGATGCAGCCCTGTACACCGTTGCCAACGAATGCCAATGTGCCGTATTGAATTCGGCCGCGATTGTTCGCTTGCCTGAGGGAGAAAGCTCGGGGATTCAAGATATGACTTGGCGTCTGCTTCAGTTGCTTGGGAAGCCGACTGAAAATGAGAGCCAATGAATAGAAACCTCGTTAGTCGCAGTCGACGATGACTGAGCTCATGCAGTGGTATCAAGCAGCCAGTCAGAGGCGCGAACCAGTCGTATTCCCTTGGGAATCTGGATGGTTGTTGGGACATCGAGTGCGATCAAGAATAGTTGTGCGCGGGGAAATTGTTGGGCGGCATCCTGAAGTGCGCAGCCACCGCGCGCATAAAAATCCACCTCGAAGCCCGCTGGTGTTTTGACGTAAGTTACTTCGGTGGCACGGCGTTGCAATTCGTGCAGAACAACGGTTTCGAGCAGATGGCCGATGTTGGATTTTCCGGAGCGGTCGAATAACGCGCACAGCCCGGTATCGACCGGATAAACCTTCCGTGGGTTGACCTGCCGGCGACGCTCGGAGTCAGTTGCAATGTCAATGCTGCAGAGGAGGAAGGCATCTTCGAGATGGACCAGCAGGGAATGCAGCGTGTCTTTGCTGACGGCCACACCACGGGATTTGAGATCGGCGTGAAATTTGTTGATGCTGAAGGCGCCGGCCGTATTCCCCAGGAGCTGTTGCACCATCCAACGGAGCACTTGTGGCTGACTGAGGTTGTGCCGCTCGACGACATCGCGCAGGAGTACAACATCGACGTAGGTACGCAGCAGTTCGAGTCGGTTTCGGCTATCCAGCCCTTGGGCTTCAGGGAATCCGCCGTGGGAAAGGTAATCAAGCAGATCCCGATCAAGACGGGAACGTTCTGCTTTGGTCAGCCGAGCGGTAGATAAATCCGGTTCGCGGCCCGCATGGCGTAGCGATTCGCGGAAGCTGAACGGGGATACGATGGCTTCCATGGCCCGTCCGCGCATGCTGGTGGCGACCTCACGCGAGAGCAAGCGTGCGGATGAACCGGATAGATAGAGCTCGATATTTTCGCTATCGAGTAGGCGCCGGGCAAACATCTCCCAGCCGGAGACTAATTGGATTTCATCCAGGAAAAAACAGGCACGGCGCGTGTCACGCCATGCCGGATTCAAGCGGTAGAACTCTTCAACCAAAATATCGAGGTCTTGCACTTGCATGCCGGCCAGGCGCTCATCCTCAAAGCTGAAATAGAGCAGCCCGTCTCGTCCGGTTCCGCTGGCGTGGTGGTCTGCCAGGATTTGCCAAAGCAAGCTGGTCTTGCCTGCCCGGCGCATACCGATCACGGCGGTCGCCTTGCCTTTGACGGCCGGAAGCCAGACATCCCGGCGCGTGAGCACCGGCAGCACCGCCGCTTGAGCGTCGATGATTTTTTGGCGGATGATGGATCTGAAGAGGTTGTCTTCCATAGCGGACGATATTACATCATATTGTCCGTATAAGAAGGATAAAAGTTAGATAAGCGTTAGACGCTGTAGGGCGCTGCTACCACTGTCTGAATCACGCAAATGAGTGTCTTAGAAGGGTATCGGTCTCACTATGGAGTAGTGATCTCGCCAGCTGGCTGTGTAACCACTTCGTGCTATTCGGGTATGTAGGTAACGGAATCTAATTTGAAATGTCGCAGTTTTGTTTCCTTTTGACGCCTGATTTACAGATATGAATACGTAGTATCTAACGCCATGCAACAACTTGCGTGGCTACTCCCTCTCCCCTTTTTCGGTAACCATCTGCTCCTTGGAAAATCAAGGTGTATTGATGAAGCTGTGACGTGGTATCAGGCGCCATTCGCCTTGCCCAAGGTTACTTCCAGTGGGGAAGACGTAGTTTGATGCGCATGCTCAATCGCTGGATGACCGCATTGATGGGATGCTTCCTGATAAGTTCATCATGGGCATCTATGAGTAGCAGGATGGACTATCCATCTGTATGGAATTGCGAAGACACCAAGTTCCACTGGTACTGCGACAACGAACCTGATGTCACCACTGATCCAGAAAGGCCGCCGGCAAAGAAGAAGAGCAAGGAAGAGGCTGCGCTGGAGGAACTGGAACGGATGCGCAAATCGTTGGAGGGGAAAAGGGCGCTGGCTTTGATGCACCCTTCGCCGGAAAACCTCAAGGCCTACATCACCGCGCAAGAAGCACTGATGGATCGAGCGTCGGTGTTTTCTGATGTCTGGCGCCGTGTGATCTGGGCCAATCCGGAAATCAATTACCAGTTACGCAACCCGGTCAATAACGCGGCAATCCAGGTTCGCGATAGCGAGCGAACCCAGAAGGAACGAAGTTCTCTCAAGGAAATCGCGAAGGAGTGGGGAATCTTTTTTGTGTTTCGCACCGATTGTCCCTACTGCCATCGCATGGCCCCGGCACTGAAGCTGCTCTCGGACACCTACGGCATCACGATATTTCCGGTCAGTCTGGATGGCGGCGCGTTGCCAGATTTCCCGAAGCCTGCCATGGATAACGGCATGGCCAAGGTCCTCGATGTCAAACAGGTTCCCTATGTCGCCCTGGGAAACATCAAGGATCGACGCTTGATTCCGCTGGGCTCAGGTGTTTTGTCCGTACAGGACATGGTGGAGCGGATCTACATCCTGACCCAGACCCAGCCTGGCGATTTGTATTGAAGGACTGACCATGCTCAAGAAACGCGTACTTGCCACCCTGCTTGCGGTCTTCATTCCCTTGTCGTCACAAGCCAACGTGCAAACCAGCATGCAAAGTTGGTTCAACGACATTGGCGCCTATGGCAACGTCACCGGTCCTGCCGCGTATCAGGGGCAAACCATGAATCTGTACTCGGGGGGCAGTTTGTACATGCGTACCCCGGTCAAGAACTACCAGTTGGCGACAATCTCTCCCCCAGGCTTCAAGGCAGGTTGCGGGGGCATCGATCTGTTTGCTGGGTCGTTCTCCTTCATCAACAAGGAACAACTTACGGCTCTGTTGCGAAACATCGCCAATAACGCGATCGGTTATGCCTTCATGATGGCCGTCAAATCGATTTCTCCCGATCTGGCAGACCTGATGCAGTACCTTCAGGATCAGATATCCAAGGTCAACAACCTCAACATCAATGCCTGCCAGTCTGCCGAAGGCATCGTGACGGCTATCGGCAGTACGCTGACCGACAAGACCCAGGAGAAGGAGGGGAAGGTGGCCGGGGCGTCACTTAACCTGTTTTCCGATGTTTTCGAGTCGTGGGATGCATGGAAGGATCGCTCCAAGGCAAAGCAAACCCGGGATGCGGCGATTACAGCGGATTCCCGCAACAAGGACACCTTTGATCCAGGCAACGTGGTGTGGCGAGCTTTGCTCAGAGTCAATGGTGTTGATAACGAGACCCGCCAACTTATGATGAGCATGACGGGAACCATCATCATCGTTCCGCCGGGCGAGAACGAATCGGGCTCCAGTACCGACCAGAAGGCGAAGTGGCTCTACAAGCCTGGCGCAAAGATCACCTTCCGACAGTTTGTGGGTGATGGTTCCTCGGCAACCGCGACGCTTTCCGGATTGATCTGCGACGAGTACGCGGAATGCAAGAACCCGACTTATACCGAGAATGGCATCACGTCAGGGTCGTTTGCCAAGTACGTTCGCGACAAGATCGTCACCATGAAACAGAAGGTGGAGAGCCGCGATGCGGGCGGGCAGGGAACGATGGATGTCTCGCTGATCAGCGCATCGAGCTTGCCCGTCTGGAAGATGTTGTCGCTCGCTGCCAACATGCCCGGTGGCGACTTCGTAGTGGAAAACCATACCCAACTCGTCGCGGTGGATGTCGCCCACTCGTATTTCACGAATCTCGCCAAGACGCTCCGCGAGGCTGTCCAGAATGAAATGGGCAAAGGCAATGCCGATGTAGCTGAAGCCGCCAAGTCGATCTTGAGTCGCGTGACCGAGATCGAACAGGAAGGCAGGGAAATGCTGGTGGCCGAGTATCAGAAGGGGGTTCAGGTCGCCCAGATGCAGCGAAGCATCCAGTGGCTCGACCAGTCTCTCAAGGCCGGACTACCCACCAATGTTTTCCAGTCAATGATGGCGTTCAATCGATAAGCATTGACTTGACTCACCATGAACTTTGAAGTCTATGCCTATTGGAATATCGAGGAACTTGCGGCGACATTCAATGCCGTGGCTGCCCTCATGGGCAGCGGGGACTATCTGGGGTTGCTGCGCACGCTGGCATTGGTAGGAATTCTTTCCCTGGCACTGGTGGTGCTCGCCGGCAAAGGCCGGATGGAGGAATTCTGGAAGTGGGTGATCATGTTGGCCGTGTTCAATGGCATGTTGCTGGTGCCGAAGACGAACGTCATCGTGGTTGATCGGACGGGATCAGCACCTTCGCAGGTGGTCGCAAACGTACCCATTGGCTTGGCGGCTTTTGCACACTCCACCAGCAAGATCGGCGATTGGCTGACCGGTGCGTTTGAAACGGTCTTCTCATTGCCCAATGATTTGCAGTTTCGGACCAGTGGCTCGCTCTTTGGGCATCGCGTTTTGCAAGAACGTCTGGCCATCAAAAGTGGTCAGCCTATTCTGACCAGCAATTTCTACGAGTTTTACCGGGAGTGCATCACGCCTGAGTTGGCGTCTGGCTACATTCGCATGAATGACC
>JAIFMO010000127.1 GCA_020048435.1 Sulfuritalea sp. | reverse complement strand
GGTAGATGTAGGCGGATGGAACCAGATGTGTTCCGGGCTTCCCCGGCCTCGCTCTCGCAAGGCAACTTTTCTGGAGCAATGCAAAGGATCGAAGCTGCGTGGCGCGATAGTCGGCGCTGGCGGGCCGGCGATCCTGCTGCCGAGATAGGGCGCTGAACCGATGCAGAACAAGGCACCGATTCACTCCTGCTGCTAGCCCGGTGCTAGCCCGTCCTAAAAATGAAAAAGGCCCCCATCGCTGGAGGCCTTGGTATTACTGGTAGTGATGGGCGGACTTGAACCGCCGACCCCCGGATTATGAATCCGATGCTCTAACCAGCTGAGCTACATCACCCTGCACGTGGTCCAACAATGCAACCACCCGCGAAAGGGGCGGAATTATCCGGCCAGGGCGGCGTACTTGTCAAGGAGGCTAGGGTTCGCGACAATGCGACGATGCAATCGAGCACAACATTCGATATCGTCATTGTCGGCGGCGGACTTGCCGGGCTGGCGCTGGCTACGGCTTTGCGCGCTTCCCGCCTGTCCATCGCGGTGGTGGAAGGGCGTCTGCCCGTGCGGCCCGATGGCTGGGATGCACGCGTGTACGCAATCAGCCCCGGCAATGCGCGCTTCCTTGCGGGAACCGGCATCTGGAACCATCTCGACATGGCGCGTATGGCGGCCGTTGAAACCATGGAGATTTTCGGGGATGCAGGCGGCCGCCTGAATTTCTCTGCCTACGACAGCGGGATCGGGGAACTGGCCTGGATCGTCGAGGCATCCCTCATGCAGCGCGAACTATGGGAAACCGCACGGCGACAGGGCAATGTAACGATGTTCTGCCCGGCGCGTCCGGCCGGGCTTGCTTTTGACGCCAGCAAGGCGACGCTCACGCTTGCCGATGGCCGCACGCTCGACGCCCGGCTGATCGTGGCGGCCGATGGCGCCGACTCATGGACGCGGGTTGCCGCCGGTATCGAGGTGAGTTTCAAACCTTATGGTCAGCAGGGCGTGGTGGCCAATTTCGAGTGTGAACTGCCGCATCGCGGCACGGCTTTCCAGTGGTTCCGTCATGATGGTGTGCTGGCCTGGTTGCCGCTGCCAGGCAATCTGATTTCCATCGTCTGGTCCACGCCAGAGGAATACGCCCAGGAATTGCGTGGCTTGGCCACAGCGGATTTCTGCCAGCGCGTGGCGGCGGCGGGTGGTCACCGTCTTGGCCGCCTGAACCTGGTAACGCCGCCGGCCAGCTTTTCGCTCCGACTGATGCGCGCGCCGCGCATGGTGGGGCCCCGGCTGGCCCTGATCGGCGATGCCGCGCATGCCATCCACCCGCTCTCGGGTCATGGCATCAACCTGGGTTATCAGGATGCGCGCGTGCTGGCCGAGACGCTGATCGCCAAACCTGAGCATATCGACTGCGGCGATATACAGTGGCTGCGTCGTTTTGAGCGTGCCCGCCGGGAGGAAGTTGTCGCGTTACAATCCGCCACCGACGGCCTGCAGCGACTGTTTGGCTCGCCAGCCGCGCCGATGGTCGCGCTACGCAACGCCGGTTTGAATCTTGTGCAACATCTACCGGTCTTACGCGACACACTGGTCCGCTACGCGATCGGCTCGATTGGCTGATACGCGGCCGCCTCACTCCTTTCCCCTCCCCTTTTCCGAGTATTTCCCACCCCTGGAGTTTCCATGTTCAAGAAAATCATCGCGCTTGTCGTTTCCGTCGCAGCAAGCAGCCTGCTGTTTGCCGCCGCCGCCCATGCCAACGAGGCCGAGGTCAAGAAGGCGGTCGAATCGGTGCTCGGCAAGAACGCCAAGGTCAACAGCGTCCGCAAAGCCAACGTGCTGGGCCTCTATGAAGTGGTTGTCGGCGATGCAATCCTGTATGTCGACGAAAAGGCTCGCTATCTCATCGCGGGCGACATCATCGACCTAAAGACGCAGAAGGACATTGCAGAGGCATCGAAAATTGCGATGGAGGAACGTAAGAGAAAAGCCGAACGGATCAAGTTTTCCGATCTGCCGCTCGATCTGGCGATCAAGCAGGTCAAGGGCAACGGCAAACGCATCATCGCCAGCTTTGAGGACCCCAAGTGCGGCTATTGCAAGAAACTGGCGAAGGAACTGGTCGGCATGAACGACGTGACGATCTACACCTTCCTCTACCCGATCCTGTCGCCGGATTCGATGGAAATGTCGAAAAACATCTGGTGCGCGGCGGACAAGGCCAAGGCCTGGAACGACTGGATGGTGAGCAACACCCCGCCGGCTACCGCCAAGTGCGACATCAGCGCCGTCGAGAAGACGGTGGCCCTTGGTCAGAAACTCGGCATCCGTGGTACGCCGACCATCTTCTTTACCGACGGCAACCGTGTGCCGGGCTACATGCCCGTGGCGCAGCTTGAAAAGGCCATTACCGCAGCCGGTAACTGATTACCAGAGCGTTTCGCGCTCGGCGCTGGCCGATACATTGTGAATGGTGAGGTCGGCACCTTCAAATTCCTCTTCTGGATCGAGGCGGATGCCGACCGTTTTCTTTAGAACGCCGTAGACTGCAAATCCACCCGCCAGCGCGACGGTCACGCCCAGCAGCGTGCCCGCCAGCTGGCTCATGAAGGCCACCCCGCCGAGGCCACCGAGGCTCTTGCTGCCGAAGATGCCGGCGGCGAGTCCGCCCCAGGCGCCACAGATGCCGTGCAGCGGCCAGACTCCGAGCACGTCGTCGATCTTCCAGCGGTTCTGGGTGATGGTGAACATGACGACGAATAGCCCGCCGGCGATACCGCCGGTCACCAGTGCGCCGAGTGGATGCATCAGGTCGGAACCGGCGCAGACGGCGACCAACCCGGCCAGCGGGCCGTTATGGACGAAGCCTGGGTCGTTCTTGCCCATGACCAGCGCCACCAGCGTACCGCCGACCATGGCCAGCAGGGAGTTCATGGCGACGAGGCCGGAAATCTTGTCGAGCGTCTGCGCGCTCATGACGTTGAAGCCAAACCAGCCGACGATCAGGATCCAGGCGCCCAGCGCCAGGAAGGGGATGCTGGAGGGCGGATGACCGCCGGCAATGCCGCCATCCTTGTGATAACGGCCGCGGCGGGCGCCGAGCATGAGCACGGCTGCCAGCCCGACCCAGCCGCCAACGGCATGTACCACCACGGAACCGGCGAAGTCGTGGAACTCCTCGCCAAAGGCCGCCTTCAGTCCGTCCTGGATGCCAAAAGCGTGGTTCCAGGCGATGCCCTCGAAAAAGGGGTAGATGAAACCGACCAGCAGGAAGGTGGCGGCGAGTTGCGGATAAAAGCGGGCGCGCTCGGCAATGCCGCCAGAGACGATGGCCGGAATCGCGGCGGCAAAGGTGAGCAGGAAGAAAAACTTGGTCAGTTCAAAGCCGCTTTTCTGCACCAGTTGTTCGGCGCCCGCGAAGAAATGTACGCCGTAGGCGATGCCGTAGCCGATGAAGAAATAGGCCAGTGTCGATACTGAAAAATCACAGAGAATCTTGACCAGCGCATTGACCTGATTCTTGCGCCGCACGGTGCCCAGTTCGAGAAAAGCAAAGCCGGCGTGCATGGCGAGAATCATGATCGCGCCGAGCAGAATGAACAGTACGTCGGCGGATGTCTTGAAATTGTCCATCTTGGTGCCCTCGGATCACTAATCCGGAGCACCAAAGCAACAAGCATTCCCGGGAATGCTCAGTGCTGAATCAATCGGTTACATGGAATGCGGTGCGATCTTGCACCAAGGTAGTGCCGTTCCTGCGCCAGTGCAGTGCGGTAGGGGATGCCCTCGGATCAGTAGTGCCCTTCGGCATCCCACATTTCGGGCAAGAAACGGATAACGCGATTGCGGCCTGTTTCCTTGGCCTTGTAGAGCGCGACATCGGCAAACTTGACGACCTGCCAGAAAGTGTCGGTATCCTTGGGAAACTCGGAAACGCCGATGGATATGGTTTTTTGTAGTATGCCGCCAGGAATGGCAACCTTGGTCTCGGCGACTTCCTGGCGAATCTTTTCCGCCACGGCCATCGCAGCCTCGGCGTGGGTGTCCATCAGCACCAGCAGGAATTCTTCGCCGCCGTAACGTACGGCCATGTCGGAAGAGCGCACGTTGCGCACCAGAATTTCTGCCAGGGCCTTGATGACCTTGTCACCGACTTCATGGCCATGGGTATCGTTTACCTGCTTGAAAAAGTCGAGGTCGAGCATCAGCACCACAAACGGGCTCTTGCGGCGCTGGCTACCGCTGACCAGTTGGTTGACGTACTCCTCAAGGAAGCGCCGGTTGTAAAGCCCCGTCATGGCGTCGCGCATCGAGTTTTCGCGCAGATGTTCCGCCAGGCGCTTGGCTTCAAGCACCGGCCCGGCTTCTTTCAGGTAGGCGGCAACGTAGGGTACGAGGCTCTTGGTCAGATAGCCTTCGTCGTGAGAGCAAACAATCTGCACGATGCAGCCAGCCGTGCCCGACTGGTTGATCGGCAGGCAAATGTGGGTGTCGCCCACGCCCGCTTCGGGGTGAAACATGGTGCACAAGCTGGGACTTTCGACCGCGGACACCTCGCGCCCGGTGCGACGGGCGCGGCAATATGAGGCATCGACCAGTATTTGCGGATCGCACCAGCGGCAGCCCGTACCCACATCGCCGTCGACGATGATCGGCGCAATGCGGTTTTTGCCCGCATCGACCTCGTAGATGGAGAAGTAGCGGAAGTCATACTTTTTGGTCAGAACGTCGCCGAGACGGCGGTAGATATCAAGTTTGGTCTGATCTTCCTCGATGGCCTGCTTGAATTTGGATGCTTCAACCAGTCCCTCGACCATCTCGGTCGTGTTGATGAGCTGGTTGCCCCCATCGGTGGCGGAATGGTGCCCCATCAATTCACCCACCCGAGTACGGATGGTGCCCACCTCGCGTTCGAGAAAGTCCATCAAGCGGTTAATGTTGCCGGCAATATCGCCGACCTCGTCGGAACTACGCTGGAGAATGCGGTTACTGAAATCACCACCGATCGCCCGGGTCGTTACGTCTTTCACCGCCTGCGCTGTTTCGCCCAATGGCCGCAGCATGCGCCGCAAGATCAACAACGCTAGTACCGCCGCGACAAACACCGACAGGCTTACCAGCAGCACGGCAATGATGGCCTGATGCTTGACCTCATCGAGCGAGATATCGATGGACACGGCGCCCAGCACGGTGTCGGCTGGAACCGTATGACATTGCAGGCAGTTCACCACGCCTTGGTCGGTGGCAACGTAAGGGATTACGGCGCGAAACAGCGAAGTGCCATCCTGCTCGATCGTTTCGAGTAGCGGCTTGCCTCCATCCAGCACAATCTTCTCGGCCTTGCCGGGAACTTCCTGCGCCAGACCTTCGCCGAATTGCTTGACGACGGCCGGTCCGCGCGCCACCCGCACGGCCTGCACGCCGGGCACGCCGGCCAGTCGGCTGAGAAATTGCGGGCGCTTGCTGATGGTGCCGTTGAGCATGCTTTCCGTCAGGCCGACCTTGACCACTTCGGCGACCGAACGGGCATGGCGCTCGGCGGTGTATAGCGAGAACTGCCGGAAAGAGTAGGTGCTGAGCGCCGTGAGAACGACGACCAGCACAGCCATGATGGAAACAAAAAACACCAGCGTCTTGTCGTTGAGTTTCATCGGCGGTTGGTGGTTCGTCGGTCGGTCGAAAATGGAAGCCGGAATCTAACCCAAAAGCAATACTGGAGTCACGGTTAATTTTTATCGCTCATGGCGACAATCGGCGGGTAGCCGCGGGGCAGCAGCACCCACATACGTCCGCTCTGGCGGGTTTTTCCGGCGAGGCTGCCGGCATCAGAGCCGCTACCCCAGTAGAAATCGGCGCGCACCACGCCACGAATCGCGCCGCCGGTATCCTGCGCCACCATCAACTGCCGCAATGGTTTTGCATCGTTCGGCCAGGTCGTGTCGAGGAAAACCGGCGCCCCCAACGGCACATTGCGCGGGTCGACGGCGATCGAACGGCGCGGCGTCAGCGGCAGGCCCAACGCGCCCGGCGGCCCTTTGCCGTCAATGGGCAGTTCGCGGAAGAACACCAGGCTTGGATTGTTGTTGAGTAGTTCATGCAAGCGCCGCGGGTGCGCCTTGGCCCAGGTCTTGATGCCCTGCATCGAGGCTTCGTGCGACTGCAGCTCGCCCTGCTCGATCAGCCAGCGGCCGATGGAGCGGTAGGGATGACCATTCTGGTCGGCGTAGTTGATGCGCACGCGGTTGCCGTCAGCCAGTTCCACCTGGCCGGAACCCTGGATTTGCAGGAAAAAGAGATCGATCGGGTCGTCGATCCACATCATGGCGTGGCTGGCGCGACGCGATTCCTGCTCCGTCCATTCGGCCCGCGAAAAATAGGGCACTAGTTTCTTGCCATTGAGGCGTCCGCGCAGGCGCATATGCTTGAGTTCGGGATATAGCTCGGCCAGGTCGACCACGATCATGTCGTCCGGCGGCCCGAATACCGGGTTGACATAGGGCTTCTTCTTCTCGCGGCTGCCCTTTACGATCGGTTCGTAGTAGCCCGTGATGAGGCCCTCGCGCGTGCCATCCGGATTGACCAGTTGCCACGGCGCCAGATTGGCTTCGAACCAGGCGCGTGCCGTATCGCTAGCGCCGACTTTTCCATCGCGCATGCTTTCACGCAAGGCTTCGCAGGTTGCCCGCCACAGCGGCTGTTTTTCCAGGCTGGCGCAGGAGGCGCGAAAGGCGTCGAGCGCGGTCAGCGGATCGTCTTCGCTCCAGCCCGGCAGATCGCTCCAGGCGGCCGGCTGCAACGGCTTTTCGGTCGGCTTGACCGGCTCGGCGCCGGGGCAGGCCGCGCAGACGGGGCAAACTGGACAGGTCGTGCCGGCCCCGCCGGGCGGACCGGTTTCGGTGCGTGGTGAATCGGCTCGCGGGGTAACAGTCCCCGAAGGCAGCGGCAGGTTGGTAATGCAGCCAGACAGCAGAACGGCAACCGCAGCGAAGTAGAACGTGCGCAACATGAGATACTTTCCCGATCAACAATGTGCCCAAGCTTAACCCATGTGGCCGCATGCGGCGCCAAAGGAATCCTGGCATGACGAATGAACTCACCGCATTTCTCACCCGCGCCGAATCGCTGCTGGCGCGCGTCGAGGCCCTGCTACCGCCCCCTGTTAGCGAACCCGACTGGACGGCCACCGCCTTTCGCTGGCGCGTGCGCGGCGGACGTGGCTGCCTCGACGCGGTGACACATCCGCACCGAATCAGGTTCGCTGATCTGCACGGCATCGATGAACAAAAAACGGCCATCGAACGCAATACGCGCCAGTTCGTCGAAGGCAGAAGCGCCAACAACGTGCTACTCACCGGTGCTCGCGGCACCGGCAAGTCCTCGCTGATCAAGGGCGTACTGGCAAAATTTGCGGGTGACGGCCTGCGGCTGATCGAGGTCGACAAGAGTGATCTCATTCATCTACCGGATATTGTCGATATCGTGGCGTCCCGCCCCGAGCGTTTCATCGTCTTCTGCGACGATCTTTCCTTCGAGGCCGGCGAGCCGGGCTACAAGGCGCTGAAGAGCGTTCTCGACGGCAGCATCGCTGGCACACCCGAGCAGGTGCTGATCTACGCCACCTCGAACCGTCGCCACCTGATGCCCGAATACATGGCGGAAAACCTGGAGACCCAACGTGTCAGCGACGAGATTCATCAGAGCGAGATTCATCCGGGCGAGGCAATCGAGGAAAAGATTTCGCTATCGGATCGTTTCGGCCTCTGGTTGTCGTTCTACCCTTTCGATCAGGACCACTATCTGGCGATTTGCACCCACTGGCTCATGCACTTCGGCCTCGACAAAAAGTCGGCGCTAGCGGTACGGCCTCATTGGCGTCAAGAGGCGCTGCAATGGGCCATGCTGCGTGGGTCGCGCAGCGGTCGGGTGGCCTGGCAGTTCGCCCGCGATTACGCAGGGCGCCTGGCCGTCAAACCGCCGGCACGAAAGCGCCACCCATGAAAAAGGTCGATGTTGCCGCCGCTATCATTCTGCAAGCCGATGGCCGCTTTCTGCTGGGCCAACGCGCGCCTGACACTTTCTATCCGGGCTACTGGGAATTTCCGGGCGGCAAGGTCGAGCCGGGTGAAACGCCCCACGAGGCGCTGGTGCGTGAGTTGCACGAGGAACTGGGCATCGGGGTCGACACCGCCTACCCGTGGATCGTGCGCGAGCACGTCTATGAACATGCCCATGTCCGCCTGCATTTCTTTCGTGTTGTCGCCTGGCATGGCGAGGTGCGCGATCATGTGCACAGCGCCCTGGCCTGGCAACGCGCCGACGCGCTGAGCGTCGCGCCCATGCTGCCGGCCAACGCCCCGGTGCTCAAGTCGCTGGCCCTGCCAGACTTTTACGCCATCAGCCACGCTCACGAAATCGGTGTCGACAACCAGTTGGCGGCGCTGCGTCAGGCGCTTGCCGGCGGCTTGAGGCTGGTGCAATTGCGTGAAGCGTCGCTGCCCGAACTGGCGCGCGAGGGTTTCGCCGCGCAGGCCGTCGCGCTCTGCCACGCCCACGGCGCACGGGTACTGATCAACGGTGATGCGCAACTCGCCTGGGCCGTCGGCGCCGATGGCCTCCATCTGTCCGCCGATCAACTGCTACGCTGCCGTCAGCGGCCGGAACTGCCGCTGGTCGCGGCCTCCTGCCACAACGCCCGCGAACTCGGGCAGGCGATTGCGCTTGGTCTCGATTTCGCCGTGCTCGGCA
The DNA here is from genome assembly GCA_020048435.1 of Sulfuritalea sp. GTDB lineage: Bacteria > Pseudomonadota > Gammaproteobacteria > Burkholderiales > Rhodocyclaceae > Sulfurisoma. Next base: position 6,743 of record JAIFMO010000127.1, on the reverse strand, counting down.
ATGTCATGCCGACCGCCAGCCATCCGGGCCGCGCTTCGCTGGGTTGGGAGAAATTCACCACCCTGGTGGCAGGATCGCCAATCCCGGTCTACGCGCTTGGCGGCATGCGGGATGAAGACCTGCCCAGTGCCTGGACAGCCGGTGCGCAGGGTGTCGCCGCTATTCGGGCAGCTTGGCCGGTTCGCTGAAATCGTCGGCCGGCGCCGCACCCGCAACGCAATACTCCCCCGCTGCCCAGGCGCCCAAGTCGATCTTGCGGCAACGCTCGGAGCAGAAAGGCCGGAAGGGGCTTTCCGGCCGCCATTCCACCGGCTTGCCGCAAATCGGGCAGTTGACGATGCGTGGCGTCATGGACATGGGTGGAGAGGGGGATTACTACAGATTACAGAAAGTCAGATCGAAGTCCACATCGGCGCCAACCTGTTTGGGGCGCTGATCAATATCGGGGCCGAGGAAGCGGATGTTGAGCGCGAACTTGCTGGCGCTGATCTCGGGAATGAAGGGAGCGGCGTTTTGCAGCCGCAGGCTGATTAACTGCGCGGATCGTCCCGCCAGCATCAACTGGAAATTGCCGCGACTGGCAACTTGCGCCTCAGGACGCCCGGAGGCGCGCAGCAGGCGCAGCACGATGGAGATTCCGGCTCGGATCGGCAGCATGGGCTTGATCCAGCCGCCAATATCACGCTGGCGGTAGGCGGTATCGTGATTGAGCCAATAGTGGTAGGCGGGCAGATCAAACTCGCAAACGCCGCCGGGGATGGCTGCACGGTTCTTGACGCTCATCAGCCAGTCGTTCTCGCGCAGGTATTGCCCGATCTTGCCCTGCATGGCCAGTAGCGATGCCGAGGCCTGCTCGATTTCGTAGAGCGCGCCAGACAGCGCATCTTCGGAAATATCGGGATTGTTGCGGAAGGACAACAGAATCTGGCGCTGCCGTTCCAATTCCTGAACAAGGTCGAATTTAAGGTCGGCGCGACCCGATACCTCAAGAATTTCGAACAGCGTCACCAGCGCCACATGGTGCTCGTCGGGTCCTTCGGCACTAGCGAAATGGAGCACGATGTCGAACAGATGCTCCAGACGCAACAAAGTCCGGATGCGCTCGTTCAACGGGTACTCGTAGGTGATCACACGCTGTCCGTGAGGTAAAGGCTGAGAAATTTGTTGCATTTTCACCCATTTAGCGTCGAACCTCAACAAGTTACCGTTGCCAGTATCTGAATGACCCGATTACTTCTCGATTTCAACTCAATTGTCCTCAAGATTCCAGTGGTAATCGATGGTGAGCGGGGCGTGATCCGAGAAGCGCTGTGCCTTGAACACCGAGGCGCGAACTGCAGTCGCCGCGATGGCTGGCGTGGCTATCTGATAGTCAATGCGCCAGCCAACGTTCTTGGCCCAGGCCTGGCCCCGGTTGGACCACCAGGTGTAGGCGTCGCTGGTGGCGTCGGGGCAGACGCGGCGATGAACATCGACCCAACCGAGGTCGTCAAACACCTCGGTGAGCCAGGCGCGTTCTTCCGGCAGAAAGCCGGAGTTCTTCTGGTTCGACTTCCAGTTCTTGAGGTCAACTTCCCTATGGGCGATGTTCCAGTCGCCGCAGACCACCACTTCGCGGCCGGACTGGCGTAGCTGTTCGAGTCGCGGCCGGAAGCGTTCCATGAAGCTGAACTTCACCGCCTGGCGCTCTTCGGAACTCGACCCGGAGGGCAGGTAGACGGATACGATAGACAGCTTGCCCAGCACGAGTTCGATATAGCGGCCCTCAGCGTCGATGTCGTCAATGCCGAGCCCCTCGATGATCACGTCGGGTTGGTGACGCGAATAGATGCCAACGCCGCTGTAGCCTTTCTTTTCTGCATAATGAAAGTAACCGAAGTAATCCGGCGGATTAAGCAGGGCGGCGCTCATGTCGCCGACTTGGGCCTTGAGTTCCTGCACACAAATGAAATCAGCGTCCTGTTGCCGGAGCCAGTCAAAAAATCCCTTGTTCGATGCCGAACGAATACCGTTGAGATTTGCGGTGATGATGCGTAGCATTGAGGCCTTTCAGGGAAACAGCGGGTAACCATCGCGTGGAATTCAGTCAGGATTTTATTGCCTTCGCCTGCGAGAAAGGCGTACTGCGCTTCGGCGAGTTCAAGACCAAGGCCGGCCGGCAGAGCCCGTATTTTTTCAACGCCGGGCTGTTCGACGACGGCGCCTCGCTGGCGCGCCTGTGCGACTTCTATGCCAAGGCGATTGTCGCCGCCCGCGCAGACATACCCCACGACATGCTGTTCGGCCCCGCCTACAAGGGGATTCCGCTGGCCGCCGGCACCGCCATGCAGCTGGCCGGGTGCGGCCACAACCTGCCTTTCTGCTTCAACCGCAAGGAAGCCAAGGATCACGGCGAAGGCGGCACGCTGATCGGCGCTCCGCTGGTCGGGCGGGTGCTCATACTCGATGACGTGATTTCCGCCGGCACTTCGATCCGGGAATCGGTCGAAATCATCCGGACGGCCGGTGCGACACCGGCCGGGGTCGTCATCGCGCTCGACCGCCAGGAGCGGGGTCAGGGCGAATTGTCGGCGGTGCAGGAAGTAGAACAGAGCTACGGCATTCCCGTCGTAGCAGTGGCGACGCTTGCCGACTTGATCGCCTATCTCGATGGCCACGCCGAACTTGAACGCAACCTTGATGCAGTGACTCGTTACAGGGAGAAATATGGTGTCTCGTAAACTATTGATCGCCTCGCTTGCACTCGCCGGCCTCGCTTCCTCGGAAGTGGCCGTTGCCCGCAATTCTTACTGCTGCAATGATGCCAACGGCCGCCTGGCCTGCGGCGACATGCTGCCTGCCGCGTGTCAGAAACGACCCTACCGCATACTCGATGGCCGTGGCAAGGTCATCAAGGAAGTCGAGGCGCCCCTCACCGCCGAGCAGCGTACGCTGCGCGAGGCGGCGGACCTGCGCAAACAGGAAGAAGAAAAGAAGGTCGCCGAGGAAAAGCGCCGTAACCAGGCTCTGCTGGCAACCTACCCCAACGAAAAGGATATCGACGCCGCCCGTGGCCGTGCGCTGGCGGATCTCGACAAGTCCGCGGAAGACAACCAGAAGCGCTTCGAGCAGGCGCAGAAGACCAAGAAGAAGCTCGATGCCGAGAAGGAGTTTTACCTGAAAAAGCCAATGCCGGCGAACGTCCGAAAACAGATAGAGGAAAACGACAAAGACATCAAGGTGCTGCAGGAAGCCGCAGACAAGCGCAAGGAGCAGGCCGATGCGATCCGCACCAGGTTTGAGGCGGAGAAGAGCCGCTACATGGAGCTAAAGTACGGCAAGGCGCCGGCTGCCGTGGCAACGCCAGCAGCGGCCGACAAACGGCCACGCTAGCCGGGTACATTTGACGATACTTTAGCCAACATTCTTTCGGGCGAATGGCCTGAATCTTTATTTCGGGGGGGGTGGTGCGTGGGATTACTAGACTGGTTCAGGAACATTGCCGATGGTGGCAAGAAATCTGTCGACGCCACAAAGTCAGCGGTTGCGGTGGAAGCAGAAACCCGGGGGGCGGAAGTCGCTGGCCTGAATTTCAAGACGGCGGTGGACGCCCACATGAAATGGAAAGTCCGTCTCGAAAGCTTCATCAACGGCACCAGCACCGAGGAGCTCAAAGCCGAGGTGATTTGCCGTGATGATCAGTGCCCGCTAGGCAAGTGGATCTACGACAAGGGTGGCGAGAAATTCGGTTTCTCCGAGACCTTTTTCGACATGCGCGCCCACCACGCGCTGTTCCACCGCTGCGCCGCGGACGTGCTGGTGACGGCCCAGGCCGGCGAGAAGGAAAAGGCCCTGAGCCTGTTGCACAAGGGCGATTACGTGAAGGCGTCGGAGAAGGTCAAGATGCTGCTGGCCCGATTGTTCGTCATTGCTGCGGAAGGCCGGGAAGCCATCGACTCGCACATCAAGTGGCGAGGGCGGCTCCAGTCATATATTCAGGGCAACAGCACGGAAACACTCGATGTCGCCACCGTGTCGCGGGACGACAGCTGTACGCTTGGCCAATGGATCAACGGCATCGGTGGCGAGCGCTTTGGCCAACTCCCGGCGTTTGCGGTGGTCAGGTCGCGTCATGCCCATTTTCATCGGTGCGCCGGGGAGGTGCTGGCCACCGCCCAGCAAGGCGACAAGGAAAAAGCCTTGCACCTGCTGGAAGAGGGCGCTTACCCGGATGCCTCGGCGCAAGTTGCGGCAGCCATCGTCACCCTGTGCGAACAGCAGGAAGCCGCTAGGTAAAACGCCGCAACTCGCCCTGTTACCGCGTCTCGCTAATTTGCCCTGTTAATCCGCCGCCAGTTTTTTTCGCAGCAGGTCGTGGACCTGCTGCGGGTTGGCCTTGCCCTTGGCCGCCTTCATCACCTGGCCGACCAGCGCGTTGAAGGCCTTGTCCTTGCCGGCGCGGAATTCATCCACCGATTTCTGGTTGGCGGCAACGACCTCGTCGATCAATACCTCGATGGCGCCCGTATCTGAAATCTGTTTGAGACCGCGGGCTTCGATGATCGCGTCGACATCCTTGCCTTCGCCGGCCCAGAGGGCGTCGAACACTTCCTTGGCCATTTTGTTGGAAAGCGTGCCGTCGGCGATACGGCACACGATGCCGGCAAGAAAAGTCGGCGCTAGCGGTACGGCGGCAATTTCCAGATTCTCGCGATTGAGGCGCGCGGAAAGCTCGCCCATGACCCAGTTGGCGCAGGTCTTGGCGTTTTCCTTGCCGGCGGCGGCGACACATGCCTCGACATAGGTTGCCATGTCGAGCGTGGCGGTAAGCGCGGCGGCGTCATAAGCCGAGAGGCCATAAGCGGTTTCGAAGCGGGCCTGCATCGCCCGCGGCAGTTCTGGCAGGGTGGCGCGCACCTCGTCTATCCACGCCGGCAGGATTTCCAGCGGCAACAGGTCGGGGTCGGGGAAATAGCGGTAGTCCTGCGCGTCTTCCTTGCTGCGCATGGCGCGCGTTTCGCCCGTGTCCGGGTCGAACAGCACGGTGGCCTGCTGAATCTGGCGACCTTCCTCGATTTCGTTGATCTGCCACTGGATTTCGTAGTCGATGGCCTGCTGCATGAAGCGGAAGGAATTGAGGTTCTTGATCTCGCGGCGGGTGCCCAGCGGCGCGCCGGGGCGCCGCACGGAGACGTTGGCGTCGCAGCGGAACGAGCCTTCCTGCATGTTGCCGTCGCAGATGCCGATCCACGTCACCAGGCTGTGCAGGGCCTTGGCGTAGGCCACCGCCTCGGCGCTGGAGCGCATGTCCGGCTCGGTAACGATCTCCAGCAGTGGCGTGCCGGCGCGATTGAGGTCGATGCCGGTCTTGCCATGGAAATCTTCGTGCAGCGACTTGCCGGCGTCTTCTTCGAGATGGGCGCGGGTCAGATGGACAAACTTTTCAACCGCTGTCTCGCCCGCGCCGACGTGTATCGTCAGGCCGCCACCCAGCACCACCGGGATTTCGAACTGGCTGATCTGGTAGCCCTTGGGCAGGTCGGGGTAAAAGTAGTTCTTGCGAGCGAAAATGGAGCGCGGCGCGATTTGCGCGCCCACCGACAGGCCGAACTTGATGGCGCAAACCACCGCCTCGCGGTTGAGCACCGGCAGCACGCCGGGCAGGGCGATATCCACCGCGCAAGCCTGGCGGTTAGGCTCGGCGCCGAAGGCCGTGGCTGCTCCCGAGAAAATTTTCGACTGCGTTCGCAGCTGGGCGTGGGTTTCCAGCCCGATAACGACTTCCCACCGAGCGTCCCAATTCATGCCAGTCCTCCCGGCATCCGCGCGTGCCAATCCACAACCTGTTGATATTTATGGGCTACATTGAGCATTTTGGCCTCGCCAAACCACGATCCAATCAGTTGCAGGCCAACGGGCATGCCGGAATGGCCCAAGCCGCAGGGAATCGACATGCCGGGCAGGCCGGCAAGGTTGACGGCGATGGTGTAGATGTCGGATAGATACATCTGCACCGGGTCGGCGCTCTTGTCGCCGAACTTGAAGGCCACCGAGGGCGCTGTCGGACCCATGATGATGTCGCAGGACTTGAAGGCCTCGGCGAAGTCGTTGGCGATCAGGCGGCGGATTTTCTGCGCCTGCAGGTAGTAGGCGTCGTAGTAGCCATGGGACAAGACGTAGCTACCGATGAGAATGCGGCGCTTCACTTCCTCGCCGAAGCCTTGGGCGCGGCTCTTGCAGTACATGTCGGCCAAGTCGGCATACTCGGGAGCGCGGTGGCCGTAGCGCACGCCGTCGAAGCGCGAGAGATTGGAACTGGCTTCGGCCGGCGCGATGACGTAATAGGCGGGCACCGACAAGCCGGAGTTGGGCAGGCTGACCTCCACCGTTGTGGCGCCAAGTTTGCGATATTCGGCCAGCGCTGCTTCTACCGCCGCGCGCACGTCATCATCCATGCCCGCGCCGAAAAACTCCGTTGGCAACCCGATGCGAAGTCCTCGCAACGGCTGCTCCAGATCGCGCGTGTAATCTTCCGTCGGCCGTTCCAGCGAGGTGGAGTCGCGCGCGTCGAAGCCACTCATGGCGTTGAGCAGCAGCGCGCAATCCTCGGCCGACTTCGCCATCGGCCCACCCTGATCCAGGCTGGAGGCGAAGGCGATCATGCCGTAGCGCGAAACCACGCCATAGGTGGGTTTGATGCCGCTCAGGCCGCACAGGGCGGCCGGCTGGCGGATGGAACCGCCGGTGTCGGTGCCGGTGGCGGC
>JAIFMO010000165.1 GCA_020048435.1 Sulfuritalea sp. | reverse complement strand
TCATGACGCCTTTACGCCAGCGGATGCTCGAAGACATGGCGATCCGCAACCTCGCCGAGAACACGCAATCGGCCTACATTCAGCAGGTCATAACATCTTCTATGCCGCACGGGAAACTATGCCGCACGGGGCCTGGCTGACCGCAGCGACGTCGAGTGCTTGCGGAATATGCTGATGTCCGAGTTTCCGCCAAGCTATAAAGCGTCTGAGTGACCGCAGTCAAACCAAAAGCTGACAGCCGTTATGTTTAAGTCATATTGATTCAAAGGGCACGCGAGAGCCATGCGGTCAAGCTGAGGTCGAACGGCAGCAAACTGTGGCGCTCCGGACATCGAGTATGCCAATGTCAGCAGGCCGGTTGCAGTCTGTCGTTGATGTAACAATTGAAAACCCCGGTGGCCGTTGATGGCTAACTGGTGACACCCAGCACATTCATCGAAGCCTCGAAGTGTCACCTGTTGCGCCGCACGACGAAATATCATTCACAAAATCCGGATAACCCATTGTTGGTGAAACCCATGCTATATCCCGAACTGCTTGCCCCCGCCGGTAGCTTGCGCATGGCCGCAACGGCGCTTGACTACGGCGCCACGGCCATTTATGCCGGCCAGCCGCGTTACAGCTTGCGTGTGCGGAATAACGAATTCGGCCGCGTCGAGAAACTCGCCGAGGGGATTGCGCTGGTGCATGGTCGCGGCGGCAAGTTCTACCTCGTCAGCAACATCTTTCCACACAACGCCAAGCTCAAGACCTATCTTGCCGATATGGCGCCGGTGATTGCGCTCAAACCCGATGCGCTGATCATGGCCGATCCGGGCCTGATGCTGATGATCCGCGAAACCTGGCCGGAGATGCCGATCCATCTCTCGGTGCAGGCCAACACGCTGAACCACGCGGCGGTGCGCTTTTGGCGTTCCATCGGGGTGACGCGAGTCATCCTGTCGCGCGAGTTGTCCCTCGATGAAATTGCCGAGATTCGCCAGGAATGTCCGGACACCGAACTCGAAGTGTTCGTCCATGGCGCCCTCTGCGTCGCCCATTCCGGCCGCTGCCTGCTGTCCGGTTACTTCAATCACCGCGACCCGAACCAGGGTAGTTGCACCAATTCCTGCCGCTGGAGTTATGACGTCAAAGCCGCCACGACGAATCCGGCCGGCGATGTCTGCCTGATCGAAGAGGAGACCCGGCCCGGCCAGTTGATGCCCATCGAGGAAGACGAGCACGGCACCTACATCCTCAACTCGAAGGATCTGCGCGCCATCGAATACGTTTCCCGCCTGGTGGGGATCGGCGTTGACTCGCTGAAGATCGAGGGTCGCACCAAGTCGGCCTACTATAGCCTGGTCGCCCGTCTCGCCGACCTGGCCAATCGCGGCTACACCGCCGGCTTCTACGAACGCCATCCCGACAGTGACTATCAGAACTACCTGAGTGGGTTATCCAAGATGGGGCAGAGCCAATATGTGGGCGATCTTACTCACTACGAAGCCGCGGGTTGGGCGGAAATCGACGTCAAGAACCGGTTCGGCGTCGGCGACCGGATCGAGTTGATCCACCCCGACGGCAATCTTGTCGTCAAGATCGAGTGCATGGAAAAAGTCGGCGCCGATGGCACGGCAACGCCCGTCGAGGTGGCGCCGGGTAGCGGCCATCGTGTGCGCATTCCCCTGCCAGCGGGCAGGCAGGGCGCTTTCCTTGCCCGCCTGGCAAACTGACAACCCAGCGGCAGGCTTATTTCCGGCGATCGCGACCAGGACGGGGCGCCGGCGGGCGTGGGGCGCTGGCGGGCGTGCCGTGCCGTGTCGCTAGCGCCGACTTTCTGGGGCGTTCGCCCACGCCTGCCGAGCTGGTCGCGCCTCGTGGCCGAGAACCGGGCTGGGAACCGGGCGACGAGTCGGGCCGCAAGGCAGGTTGCCAGGCGGGTACCAGGAATTTTTTTCCATTGCCAATCAGATCAGCGCGGCCCATGGCATTGAGCGCTTCGCGCAGCAGCGGCCAGTTCTTGGGGTCGTGGTAGCGCAGGAACGCCTTGTGCAGGCGCCGCTGGCGTTCGCCGCGCACGACGGCAACGTCCTCGGCGCTTTTTGAAACACGCTTGAGCGGGTTTTTCCCCGTGTGATACATCGCCGTGGCCAGCGCCAGCGGCGTCGGCAGGAAGGTCTGCACCTGGTCCAGCCGGAAGTCGTTACGCTTGAGCCAGAGCGCCAGTTCCAGCATGTCCTCGTCGGTGGTACCGGGATGGGCGGCGATGAAATAGGGAATCAGGTACTGTTCCTTGCCGGCCTCCTTCGATGCCTTCTCGAACATCGTCTTGAAGCGCTCGTAGGCGCCCATGCCCGGCTTCATCATCTTCGACAGCGGGCCGGCCTCGGTATGCTCGGGCGCAATCTTGAGGTAGCCGCCGACGTGATGCGTGACGAGTTCCTTGACGTATTCAGGCGAGCGCACGGCGAGGTCGTAGCGCAGGCCGGAGCCGATGAGTATTTTCTTTACGCCGGGGAGCGCCCGCGCTTCGCGGTAGAGGTGGATCAGGGCGCTGTGCGAGGTGTCGAGGTTGTCGCAGATGCCGGGGTAGACGCAGGACAGCCGCCGGCAGGCCGCCTCGATTTTCGCGTCCTTGCAGGCCATGCGGTACATGTTGGCGGTCGGCCCGCCGAGGTCGGAGATAACGCCGGTGAACCCGGGCGTCTTGTCGCGGATTTCCTCGATCTCATGCAGGATCGAGGCCTCCGAGCGACTCTGGATAATGCGGCCCTCGTGTTCGGTGATCGAACAGAAAGTGCAGCCGCCAAAACAGCCGCGCATGATATTCACCGAAAAGCGAATCATCTCCCACGCCGGAATTTTGGCCTCGCCGTAGCCTGGATGCGGTGCACGGGCGTAATGCAGGCCATAGACGTGATCCATTTCGGCCGTGGATAGCGGCAGCGGCGGCGGATTGAGCCACAGGTCGCGCAAACTTGCCTGCTCGCCATGCGCCTGCACCAGACAGCGGGCGTTGCCGGGGTTGGATTCGAGATGGAAGGCGCGCGAGGCTTTTGCATAAAGCACTTCGTTGCGCGAAACCTCTTCGAAAGCGGGCAGGCGGACGACCGTCTTGCCACGTTCCGTGCTGTTGCCGGCATCGCCCGCGCCCAGTTCCTGCCAATCCTCCGCCGGCCTCCAGCCGCTTGGCGCCATGAAAGCGGTGCCGCGCAGGTCGGTAATGGCGCTGATGGGTTCGCCCCTTGCCAGCCGGTGTGTCAACTCGACCAGCGCCCGTTCGGCGTTGCCGAACAGCAGCAGGTCGGCCTTGGAATCCGGCAGGATGGAGCGGCGTACTTTGTCCGACCAGTAGTCGTAGTGGGCGATGCGGCGCAAGGACGCTTCGATGCCGCCGATTACCACGGGCACCTCGGCAAAAGCCTCGCGCGCCCGCTGCGAATAGACCAGCACCGCGCGGTCGGGCCGCTTGCCGGGTTCACCCGCTGGCGTGTAGGCGTCGTCGGAGCGGATTTTGCGGTCCGCCGTGTAACGGTTAACCATCGAATCCATATTGCCGGCGGTCACGCCGAAATAGAGATTCGGCCGGCCCAACCGACGGAAATCGGCGACCGCTTGCCAGTCCGGCTGGGCGATGATGCCAACGCGAAAGCCCTGCGCTTCGAGCAGGCGTCCGATCAGCGCCATGCCAAAACTCGGATGGTCGATGTAGGCGTCGCCGGTGACGAGAACGACGTCGCAGGAATCCCAGCCCAGCGCCTCCATCTCGGCCCGTGAGGTCGGCAGGAATGGCGCCGTGCCGAAGCGGCTGGCCCAGTAAGGCTTGTAGGAAAGGAGACTGCGCGCGGGGCGCGAAAGCGGGGCGCTCATTGTTTCTGGCCCGCGCGGTAGACGAAACCGACGGTCTGTCCCACGTCCACTGTGTTGCGGTCGAGCACATCGTCCCGCTTGCGGCGGATGGCGACACGCAGCCGGTACAACGCGAAGGCCGAGGCCTGGTTAAGTGCATCGAGGATGGCGGAGAAGTTCATGGCGGATGGGCGGAAAAAGTCGGCGGTAGCGGTACGGCGCCATGGCGCGTCCAGTGGCCCCGGCATTATGCCTGCCGTCGGCTATTCGCCCAGAATCAGTTCGGGCAGGGGAATCTCCCACTGCTCGCAGCGAGGCACGCCATACTTGGCATCGGTGTGGTCCTTGTCCCAGCGCAGGATGCAGCGGACTCGGGCGGGAATGGCTTTCGACTCGGCGGGCGGCGCGAAATCGCGGGCCATCTTGCCGACGATCTGGCCATGGCTATCAATCATGTGCCAGGCGCCCTCCAGCAGTTGCAAGGCGAGCGGCGCACCGGGTTGCAGGCGGGCGAGGGCGGCGTGAATCGGGTGGCCGGGGTCGCGGCGGCCGGCATGACCGATGTTGATTTCCTTGAGTGATGGGTGCGCATAATGTTTGGAAAGTTCGGGCGGTGGCGGCGCGAGTTGGACAGGTTGCCGGCGCAGCAGGTGGGGGCCATCCGCCAGGCTGTCGAGCAGTGACGGACGTATCGTGTCAAGGCGGGCCAGTAGCAGCGTTTTGCGGGCGCGGGTCATGGCTACGTAGTAAAGACGGCGGATGGCATCGCGGTCTTCGGTGGTTGCGTTGAATTCCCAGTCGCCGTCGAGCACGGCGACATGGTCGAATTCCAGTCCCTTGGCACGGTGCGCGGTCAGCAGCAGCAAGCCCGATTGGCGGCGGCGCGCCTCGCGACCCCATTCGGCCAGCCAGTCGCGAAAATGGGCGGTCGGCAGTTCGCCGCCGCCGGTCTCGAGCGCGTAGTCCGCCACCGCCTCGCGCAATTGCTGCCGGAATGGGTTGCTGTTGTCGGTTCCGTCAGACGAGTGCATGGCAAGCCAGGCGTCCATCTCTGCGCTGGTGACCAGCGGCGTGGCGCGCAAACGCAACCAATCGAGCAACGCGCAGGTTTCGCGCAGGCGCCAGAACGGGATACCGTCTTCGTTGGCCATCTGCACCGGAATGCCGCGCCATTCGCAATAGCCGCGCAGCGGATCGAGCCACTTCCACTGGCGGGCGACGATTTTTGCCGTCGCCGCCGACCGGGAGGATTTGCACGCGCCCCTGGACGACGCTATCGAGCTTCTGCCATTCGCCGCCCGCCGCCGACTTGCCGCGCGCCCGGTCGATACGGTTCGGATGGCCGGTTTTCATGCGGTTGCCGGCGCCGGCAATGAGTGAATTCGCGGCGGCGATGATATGCGCCGTGGAGCGGTAGTTTTCGATCAGATAAGCCGGCCGGGCCTTGTAATCGGCTTCGAACCGGCGAATGAAATCGACGGACGCGCCGGCAAAGCCATAGATATTCTGATCGTCGTCGCCGACAGCCAGGAGGTTGATCCGGTCGTCGACATCCGGTCGGCTGCGGCCGGCAATGGCGGCAAGGAGTTCGTATTGCTCCGCGCCAATATCCTGATATTCGTCGATCAGAATCCAGCGAAAACCGCCCAGCAGGCGGTCGCGCAGCGTGTCGGCCTCGGCTTGTTCTCCACCCCGCGGGTCGCCGCCGGGCGGTTCAACCCCTTTCAGCAGGGCGATAGCGTCGGTCAGGATGGCCTTGAAGGCGTCGTCATCGACGCGTTCGGCGCGATCAGCAAAGCTGGCGCCGGTGATGCGCATGGCAAAGGCATGCAGGGTCAGCACCATCACCCCACGCGCGTCGTCGCCGATCAGCACATCGAGCCGCTGCCGTATCTGCGCGGCGGCGTGGCGGTTATAGGCCAGCGCCAGGATGCCGTGCGGACTTTCCCTTTTTACCCGCACCAGATAGGCGATGCGATGCACCAGCACGCGCGTCTTGCCCGAGCCGGGGCCGGCCAGCACCAGCACGTTGGCGGTCTCGCGGTCGTCGGCGACGATGTCGCGCTGCGCCTTGTTGTTGAGCGATTCGACGATGCGCGCCCACGACTCGGGTGTGGTCTGGCGGCCGAGTTCCTTTTCGCGACCGGGCAACCAGCGCTGCATGAAATCATCCTGGCCCAGGCTGAAATAATCCATGGCCAGCCTCAGCGCGTCCGCCATTTTTTCAAGACCGCGCTGGACGTACTCGGCCATGACATGAATCTGTATCCGCTGCTCGTCGTAATGCTGCCTGAGCGGCTCGAAATCCGGTTGCTTGAACTGCTTTTTCCAGTCGTTGTCGAGGCGGATGGTCATGGCCGGCCGGAACACGGTCAGCCCTTTGTTGAGGCGAATTATTTCCTGTTCATGCAGCCAGAGCAGGGCGTGGTCGAGCAGCTTTTGCGGGTTCCTGATTTCGGCCGTCAGCATCAGGTCTGCCGCCAACGCCGCCAGCAACTTGCCGAGGGTGGATTCCGCCAGCAGGTCGGTGCCCCTTGTCCCCGGCGGCAGACAGCCCAACAGGTGGTCAAGCAGTCGCTGGGCGGCCAGACGCCGCAGTTGCGCGGTTTTTGCCAGGGCCGACCAGTCGCGCTGCAGGGTGATGTTCACGCTTTCGCCGTCGATCCGGCGCAAGGCGATGCTGCCGGCGCTGTTTTCTTCGTCGCGGCCGTCGGCGGCCAGGCTTTTGAGCAGACGGCGCAGTGTTTCCGGCAGGGCGCTGGCGTGGCCGTCATCCTTCAGATGCTGGCAGGCGATGCGCAGGTGCAAGGGCGCCGTCTCGCCACGGCCGAGATCGGGCGCGCTTTGGCGCATTTCGGCGATGAGCGCGTCTTCAAGTTGCGCGGCGGTTTCGAGCCGTTCGAGGGACGATCGTTTCACGCCGACATGAACATAGGCCGTCAGCGCCGTGTCGTTGCTGGCCAGGCCGAGGCGCTCAAGATCGGCGAAAGCGGTGCGAATCCGCGCGGAAGTGAGCCCTGTGATGCCCATCAGTTCGTCGGTCGAGATTCCCTCGTCGGCGTCGGCGGCGATGAGGGCATTAACGATGGCGAGCAGTTTTCGCTTGTAGTCGTCAGTCTCCGCCTTGCCCGTGAGTTTGTCTTTCGCTTCCTGAAGCGAGCCCACGCGCAGCGAAGAAGGAAATATCTGCACCTTGTTTTCCTCGCGAGAAAGCAGGGCGGATTCTTCCAGCCACGAGATGGCGGTGCGCACGCGGGTGTCGTCGGTGGCCGAATCGCGCTCAAAGGCGCCTTCCTCGTCCTCGGCCAGAATTTCTCCCGGGGTGGCGACCACATCCTCGCCGGCTTGACCTTCCTTGCGTTTCTTGCGGTCGAGATTGCGCAACGCCTTCAGAATCGCCTGAATTTCCTTGCGGGTCAGGCGCGAGCGGGCCGACATGCCAAACTGCCGTTCCACATCTTCTGGTGTGTACAGCAGCACGCAGCGCGCCGCTTCGCGGTCGCGACCGGCGCGACCGGCTTCCTGCAAATAGTTCTCCAGCGAGCCGGGGATGTCGGCGTGAATCACCAGCCGCACGTCCGGCTTGTCGATGCCCATGCCGAAGGCGTTGGTGGCGGCGATGACGCGCAGATCGCCCCGAATGAAGCCTTCCAGCACGTTCTTCTTGCTTTCCGGTGGCAGCTTGGCATGAAAGAAAGCCGCGTTCAGACCCTTGTCCTTGAGAAAAGCGGCGACTTCTTCAGTCTGCTTGCGGGTGGCGCAGTAGACGATGGCGCCACCCGCCACGGCGGCGGGCAGGTCGGTTTCGATCAACTGAAAAACATGGTCGAATTTGGCGGCGGGCGAGGTCGTCACCACGGCAAAATCGAGGTTGTCCCGCTTGGCGCCGCCGTCGAAGCAATGCAGCTCGATGCCAACCTTTCGTCGGAAATGGTCAAGGATGTCGGCTATCACGTCGGGTTTGGCGGTGGCGGTCAGGCACAGTACCGGCGGCACCCTTGGTAACGCGCCATCGCCCGCCTTCTCCTTGATGAAACGGCTGACGTAGCGATAGTCCGGGCGGAAATCCTGCCCCCATTTCGACAGGCAATGGGCTTCGTCCAGTACCCAGCCGCCGATTTCGCGCTGTTCCAGCACGCGGCGGAGCGAGCGGTTGCGCAGTTGCTCTGGCGAGACGATGAGAATGCCGATGTCGCCCAGCCGGACCCGATCCAGCACGTCGGCGCGCTCCGGCATCGATAGCAGGCCGTTCAAAGCGGCGCAGGAATGGATGTTCTTTGCCGCCAACCCGGCGATCTGGTCCGCCATCAGCGCTACCAACGGCGAAATGACAACGGTAAGCGCGCCGGTCTTGTCAAAGCGGGAGAGGGCCGGAATCTGGTAGCAGAGAGATTTGCCGGTGCCGGTGGGCAGGATGCCCAGCACATGTCCACCGGCCATGGTGGCTTCGACAATGGCCTGTTGCAGCGGGCGGCCGTCGGCGCCGGCGGGCTCGGGGCGAAACTCGGTTACGTCAGGCCCGAACCAGTGGGCCAGTTCCTTCTTGGCGTCGTGATGTTCGCGGCACCAGGCACAGGCGGGGTTGGCGCAGGCGCTGTCGCGGAGACGGCGGACGATGTCGCCAGCGGCGGGAAACTGATGGCGCACCCAGGGTGGCATGACCGAATTGCCGCCCGCGACGGAAAGCCAGGCCAGAGCGTAGGCCAGCGGCCAGCCATTGCCATTTGCTTCTTCGACGACCGCTTGGCGCGCATCGACGCAGGATTGCCCGTCGATGCAGACTGCGATGGCGGTCCGCGCCCCTTGTTTGCTTGGCCGGGGTTGGCCACGTAATTTCATGAAAAACCGGTTCATGCCGCTGACCACGTTGTCCTGGGTTGTCAGCCAGTGCCAGGCGGCAAGAAGTTGTGGGGAAGTGGCGTTCAGCTTGCGCAATTCGTCGTGTTGGTCGCGAAAGACAGCCAGCGCGAGTTGGGCATCCTTCAGCGGATCGTTGCGATGCCCGCCCTGGAGAGGACCCTCCTGATAGTGTTTGACGAGGTGATGGTAGGGATTGCGCGGAAAAGCCAGCGGGTTGAGCCAGAGGGTGTCGACGGCTGGTTTTTGCAGCAGGCGCAACGCGGGCCTGGCTGCCGCGAGCTGGGGCAGATCGAAGTGGAGTATGTTGTGTCCCAGCACGAAGGCGGCATCCTCCGCCAGGACATCGAGCGCATCCAGCGCCACGTCAAGCTTGCCGCCACGGAATTCGACGGTGGCGCCACTGTCACCACGGACGGCGCCGAATTGATGGATGCGATTGTCTTTCTTGCTGACTTCCAGATCGATGGCGAGACAACGCGGCTGGAATGGGCCGGAGGTTGAAGTGTCGTCGCTACCGTTGTGCATGGGGGCGGTTGCTACCGGGTCGGGTGGTTTGAGGTTCCGGCAAGCCGGACCGGCAGGATGAATTTGAACCGCGGACTGGCAGCAATCGCAGCCTTATTTTCCGGTTGGCTTCCCGCTTCCGCTTGCGCTTGCCAGCCAGGGCAGAACCAGCGCTGCGCCGGCCAGCCACAGGCCGGCGGCCAGGGCCAGCGCGAGCGGCAGCACCACGCCGGCCATGCCCAGGCCAA
>JAIFMO010000046.1 GCA_020048435.1 Sulfuritalea sp. | reverse complement strand
TTCCTGGCGACCATGAGCCACGAAATCCGCACGCCGATGAACGGCATTCTCGGCATGGCGCAAATGCTGCTGATGCCGACCCTCAAGGACGATGACCGGCAGGATTACGCCCGCATCATCCTCAACTCCGGCCAGACATTGCTGGCCTTGCTCAACGACATTCTCGATATCTCCAAGGTCGAGGCGGGCAAGCTTGAACTGGAATGCACCGCGCTGGAACCCGCGCAGATGCTTCATGAAATCCGCGCATTGTTTGTGGAGACCGCCCGTCACAAGGGGCTGCTGATCGAATCCCGCTGGGCCGGCGCCCCGGTCCAACCCGGCCAGCCCGGACAACGCTACCTGGGCGATCCGCACCGCCTGCGCCAGATGCTCTCCAACCTGGTGGGTAACGCCCTCAAGTTCACCGCGCAGGGCCATATCCGCATCGAAGCGCGCGAGGTCGAGCGCGACGGACCGCATGCCCTGCTCGAATTCAGCGTCACCGATACCGGCATCGGCATCCCCGAAGACAAGCAAGCGCTGTTGTTCAAGGCGTTTTCGCAGGCGGACAGTGGCTGATGGGCGGGGATGTCGGTGTCGACAGTGAAGCCGGGCAAGGTTCATGTTTCTGGTTCCGCATCCGCGCCGATCTGCTTGCGGCGGGCGCGGACAGCCGTGACGAGGTGCGCAGGGCAATAGTCGGCGCTGGCGACACGGCGATGGGCGTGCGTCCCGCCACCTTCACCGGTCACATTCTGGTGGTTGACGACAATCCGACCAACCGGCTGGTGCTCAAGGCCATGCTCAACAAGCCGGGAGTGCGTTGCGACTTCGTCGAGGATGGCCAGCAGGCCGTGGAGGCGATCAGAAGCCACGATGCAGATCCGTCGCTGGGAAGCGGAACAGGCCCGGCCCAGACTGCCCATCGTGGCGCTGACCGCGAGCGCCTACGAGGAAGATCGCCAGCGCTGCCTTGAGGCCGGCATGGACGATTTCCTGGCGAAACCCATCAACATCGAAAAGCTGATGGCGACGCTGGGACACTGGCTGGCCCGAGGCAGCAACATGCCGGAAGCGGCAAAGGAGGCAGAAGTGGCACAGGTGACAGAGGCGGCCCCGGCGCCGCAAGCGGCCATCGCGTCGCAGGAAAGCGGCCCGCCGGTATTCGACGAAGAAACCCTGCTCGCCCAGTTGGGCGGCGACCGCGAACTCGCCAAGGCCATCATCCTGTCGGCGACGGAAGATATGCCGGGCTACTTCGAGCAACTGGAACAGGCCGTCGCCGCAGGCAACTGGAAAACCGCCGCAAGGCAAACGCATACCCTGAAGGGACTGACGGCGCAGATCGGCGGCATGAAGCTCTCGGTGCGCATGAAGGCGCTTGACGACCATCTCAAGGGCGGCGGCGACACCGACAGCGCCACCGTGGCAGCGCTGCGCAGCGAGTACCAATTGCTCTCTGTCGCTTTGGCGGGCTGGATGGCGCCGCTTGTCACAAAGGCATCAGCGCCTGCAGGAAAGCCGCCGGCCATAGACCAGATGGTTGCGATTTATCGTGATCTTGATGCGCTGCTGTCACAGAACAAATTCGATGCGGTGGGCCGAATCAAGGATCTGCAGGTGCTGGTAACCGGTACGCAGGTATCCGCCGACATTGCCGAAGCGGGGAGAATGATCACGGAGTTCCGCTTTGATCTGGCTCGTGGGCAGTTGCAGCGAATCGCCGCGCAGCAGGGCTGGGAAATCGGGACATCATGAGAGATCCGCGCCCCAAGATATTGGCGATAGACGATACGCCGACGAATCTGCTTACGCTGGGTGCGGTTCTGGGTGACGAGTTCGCCTTGCAAGTCGCGACCTCGGGGGCGATGGGGCTGGCACTGGCGGTGCAATCAGCGCCCGATCTGATCCTGCTCGATGTGATGATGCCGGATATGGATGGATACGAAACCTGCCGGCGGCTCAAGGCTGATCCGCTGACCAGCGATATCCCCGTGATCTTCGTCACCGCCCTGAATAGCCCCGAAGATGAAACCAACGGACTGAACGTTGGCGCGGTGGATTTCATTTCCAAGCCCTTGAATTCGGCGGTCGTGCGCGCGCGCGTGCGCACCCACCTCACACTCAAGCACCAGGCCGATCTCCTGCGTTCGATGGCTTTTGTCGACGGCTTGACGGGTATCGCCAACCGTCGCCAGTTCGATGACGCCCTGCAAAGAGAGTGGCGCGCGGGTCGTCGCGCGGGCACTTCTCTGGCTTTGGTCATGATCGACGTAGATCACTTCAAGCTGTTCAACGATACCTACGGCCACCAGGCCGGCGATGCCTGCCTGCAAGCCATTGCCGGGATATTGCGCGCTGACATGGGCCGCCCGCACGATCTGATTGCCCGCTACGGCGGCGAAGAATTCGCTTGCGTGCTGCCCGACACAAACCTGGCCGGCGCCCAGGTCAAGGCAGAGCGACTGAGGCAAGCCGTCCAGTCACTGGGCATTGCCCATGAGGCATCGGGTACCGCGCCGGTGGTCACCATCAGCGTGGGTCTCGCGCTCTTCATCCCGACGGATGAACTGACTCCGGAACAACTGGTGGCCGCCGCGGATGCTCAACTCTACAACGCCAAACATGCCGGGCGAAACCGGGTCTGTTGCGCGGCGCCGGGAATGGAAACTGAAACTTCGACCAACCAACGTGGGTAGATAGCAATGGAAACGGACTACACGGTATTCGTCGTCGATGACGACAAGACAACGCGACTGCTGCTTGGCTCGATGCTGGGCAAAGCGTATGCGGTGGAAGTCTTCGACTCGGCCGAAAGCTGTCTGGCAAGGCTGGCGCACAAGCAACCGAACCTGTTTCTGCTCGATGTCGGACTGCCCGGCATGGACGGCTATGACCTGTGCCGCAACATAAAAAGCGTGCCGGAAATCATGAGCATTCCGGTGGTATTCATTTCCGGCCATGATGATCTGGATGCGGTGATGGCGGGTTACGACGCGGGGGGCGAGGACTATATCGTCAAGCCCTTCGACATCGCCGGCCTGTCGCGCAAGATCGAGAATCTCCGGCGCATCGAGCAAGACAAGAAAACCCTGCTGGAACAAGTCAAGGGTTCCGATGAACTGGCCTCACTGGTTCTCGCCAACCTCGACGAGTACGCCGTCCTGATCAAGTTCCTGCGCTCGTTGAACGAATGCGGCAACACCGAGGAAACCGTGGCGGCGATCCTTCGCTCGCTGGCCGCCTTCCACCTCGACGGCGCGGTACAGATCCGCCTGCGCAATTTCGAGAAAACCTTCAGCAAGGCGGGCGAGGACTGGCCGCTGGAAATTGCGGTGATCAACCACATCCGGTCGCTGGACCGCATCTTCGAATTCCGCACGCGCTGCGCCTACAACTTCGAGCACATCACCATCCTGGTCACCAACATGCCGGTGGCGGATGCCGATCTGTGTGGCAGGATCAGGGATCATCTCGCCATCGCGGCTGAAGCGGCGGATGCCAAACTGATGGCGCTGCAGTCCTTCGAGGACAACTCGACCATGCGCAACGAGATTACCGGCCTGCTGGAGGCCGTCAGCCAGACCATGCAATCGTACCAGCAGCAAAACGACGCAGCCCGATACAAGGGCACCATCTACAGGACCAAGATACTTGACGACCTTCTCGCCTCGTTCGCCCATCTGGGCATGTCCCAGCAACAGGAGGAGGAAATCCTGGAGATGGTCAGGGACCGGACGAACAAGCTGACGGACCTTTACGACATTTCCGGCGAAACACAGGCGACGTTCGGGGCGCTCAGCCAGAAATTGACGGGCATCCTGGGGGCCACGGAAGACCACAAGACACTCAAGTCGATATCCGAGTAAGCCCGCTGATTGATTTTTCCGTGAAGGCAACATTGTGAACCCCAAACTGCAAGCCTGTTTCGAGACGCTCAAAGCCTCCGGACATCTGCCTTCGCCCAAAGGGCCGGCGCTGGCCGTGGTGAAATTGACGCGGCAGGACAATGTGTCATCCGCCCAGTTGGCACACGCCATCCAGGCCGACCCGGCGCTGGTCGCGCGCCTGCTCAAGCTGGCCAATGCCTGCCGCAGCCCGGGGGCGAGGCTGGTACTGGCGATCAAGGATGCGATCAGCATCCTCGGCCTGACCTCCGTGCGCGGCCTGGCACTGGGCTTTTCATTGATGACCGACAAGCAGGCTCTGCGCTGCCGTGGATTCAATTACCCCGCCTTCTGGTCGCGCAATCTCGCCCGCGCCGTCGCCATGCAGGCGCTGGCTGCTTCCTCGCGTCTCATGCAAAGTGACGAAGCCTTCACCCTCGGCTTGCTATCCCACATTGGCGAACTGGGTCTGGCCAGCGTTTATCCGGAAGAGTATCCGCAGTTGCTGGAACGCGCACCACGCTCCGGCACCGAATGCCTGGAGCGGGAGCGGCAAGCGTTCGAGTTCGATCATGCCGATCTGACGACTGCACTGATGATCGACTGGGGCTTCCCGGCCAGCCTGAGCGAGCCGGTGGGTTTCCATGAGCAACCCGATGCCGCCAGCTTTGCCGCCGGATCGCGTTCCGAGCGGTTGCTATTCACGCTCGTGCTCGCCTCGAAAATCGCCGATGTCTGCATGGCGGCCAAGCCCGGGCGGCGCGCCATGATGGCGGAGCTGTTCCTGCTCGGCGGCAAGCTCTCCATCGGAGCCGAGGAGTTGATGACGCTTTGCGACGGCATCGTTCGCGACTGGACCGACTGGTGCCGGCTGCTGGAGGTGCCGTCAGAAACCTTGCCGCCGTTTGCCGAGTTGATGAACGCACCGTCGGCACCCTCCATGGAGCACGCTGACGGGCTGTCCAAGGTTGCGGCGGCGGACGGCTTTCGTGTGCTGGTGGTGGATGACGACCGCAGCATCCGTCTGATCCTCAAGAACTTGCTGACCAAAACCGGGTATGCCTGCAGCGAGGCAGCAAGCGGTCGCCAGGGGCTGGAACTTGCCCGCACCGAACTCCCTGACATGATGATTGTTGACTGGATGATGCCGGAGATGGACGGCATCGAACTGATCCGCACCCTGCGCCAGACGGAAAGCGGGCGCGCCATCTACATCCTGCTGCTGACCGGTCTGGATCAGGAGGAGCGCCTGGTTGAAGCCTTTGCCGCGGGGGCCGACGATTTTTTGTCGAAGCCGCTGAAGTCGAATGTACTCACCGCGAGGCTGATCGCCGGCCAACGCGTGGTGGCCCTGCAAAGAGAAATGAAGCGGGATCTG
>JAIFMO010000198.1 GCA_020048435.1 Sulfuritalea sp. | reverse complement strand
TTTCCTTTTTTCAGGATGCGCTGCATATTGCCGTTTCGACGCTGCATTACGTTGATTTTCTACTGACCTGGAATTGCCGTCACATTGCCAATCCAGTGATTCAGGAAAAGATTGCCGAGTATCTTGAGCAACTCGGATTGTTCCTGCCGATCATTTGTACCCCCGAGGAACTTCTTGGAGGAAAAAACGATGACTGATGAAATCATGAGGGAAGTCCATGCCATCAAGGATGCGATTGGTGCCAAGTATGGCAACGATCTAGACGCACTTTTCAAAGAGATACAACTTGGCGAGGCCCGGCTAAAGGCGGCCGGCGTTCAGGTTTTGCCCCCCCCAGTTAATCCAGCAAATCTGCCTAACACTGCATTGCAGCGGACTCGCTTCGCTCACCGCTGAATTTGGACGCTGGACTCTTGATGCCACAAGGCACACGGGGGTAATATTCGCGGCATGAAACCTGTGAGCTGGAGCACCGAGAAAAATATCCGCCTCAAAGCTGAGCGCGGCGTATCTTTTGAAGAGGTAGTGTCGGCCATGTCAAATGGTGGCCTTCTTGTCGTGCTAGACCATCCAAACACAGTTCAATATCCGAACCAACGCATGTTTGTGGTTCGCATTCGTGGCTATGCCTACTTGGTGCCGTTTGTGGAGACAAAGCAAGAGGTCTTCCTGAAAACGATCATCCCGAGCCGGAAAGCCACTCGCATGTATCTTGATGAGGATCGTTGAAATGGACAAAGAAGATAAACTCGAAGAAGAAATTTTGGCCTCTTTTGAGAGAGGCGAATGGCAGCCCGTTCCAAAAAACAAAAGTGAAATCGCACGCTTTGCGGCAATGGCTTCTGTATCGCTGGCTAAAGACAAGCGGGTCAACATTCGTATCTCTTCCCGAGATCTTGACGACATTCAGGCAAAGGCAGCAGAAGAGGCAATTCCTTATCAGACGTTAATGGCTAGCGTCCTTCACAAATATGTCACAGGACGTCTTGTAGAACCACAGACCAGCCCAACCCGGCAGTCCACACGGGCGCTGCGCGATAAAGCCGCGCAGCGCCGGTGAATTCAAATGCTATGCAGTACGCTTCCATCGCTTATCGATATTAAGGGGTATCAGAGAGTAAATGGGGACAGACCACGTTTTCACATTCACTCGGTCCTACCCTACTCGTCAGCACATGGTGGCGGCCGCGCCACGGGGACACAACTCGTTGTGGCAAACTATTGCCGTGCTTTGGGGCTGAATATGACGGAAGACCAACACCAGTATGTCGTATTGCTTGCATCCGAAACGCCAACGTCCGGGCGTGCGGTCAAGCAGGAATAAACGACCTTGTTTACCGACTGCCACCGCGATCCGGTTCATCAATGAACACCGCCGACTCGCTCGATAACGGCGCCGCGGCCAAACTGGCGGCGGCGCGCACCAAGCTCATCCTCGACAAGCCCTTCCTCGGCGCGCTGGTGTTGCGCTTGCCCTTGGTCGAGGCGGGGAACTGGTGCCGCACCACCGCCACCGACGCGCGCAAGCTCTATTACAACCCGCAATGGATCAAGGATCTGACGACGGCCGAGGTGCAGTTTGCCCTGGCCCACGAGGCGCTGCATTGCGCGCTCGGCCACTTTGCGCGGCGCGGCCATCGCATCCAGCGCTTGTGGGATCTGGCCTGCGACTTTGCCATCAATCCCCTGCTGATGGACGAGGGACTGAAACCGCCGCTGGGCAGCCAGGTGCTCGACCTCTATCGCGGCATGGCGGCGGAAGAAATCTATCCCTGTCTCGACGACAGCCTCGACAATGAAACCCTGGACGACCACGTCTGGGATGGCGACGAGGGCGGGCAGGGTCGTGGCGAGGGTGAGCAGGACGAGGCGCAGGGCAAGGGCGGCGGCGATGCCCAGGAAATCGATCCGGTAGCGGGTGGCGCCACACCGCAAAAAGTCGGCGGTAGCGGTACGGCAGCAGACGGCCCGGCCGGTCCGCCGCCCCCCCTGTCGGGCCGCGAAAAGGAAAAATTACAGCAGCAATGGCAGCGCCATCTTGCGGCGGCGGCCCAGCGCGCGCGCGAAGCCGGCAAACTTTCCGGCATTTTTGCGCGGCTGACCGACGAGGCACTGGCGCCGCAAGTATCGTGGCGGGCGGCGCTGGCGCACTATCTGTCACAGGCCGCGCGCGACGATTACACCTGGTTGCGGCCGTCACGTCGCAACGGCGAAACCACGGGCAGCGCGGGAGAGGTGATCTGGCCGAGCCTGCACAGCCATGCCGGCAATGTTTTCGTGGCGCTCGACACGTCTGGCTCTATCGCCGATGCCGATCTCGCCCAGTTCGTCGGCGAACTTAACGCCATCAAGGGCACGCTGCCGGTGCGCATCACCCTGTTTGCCTGCGATGCCGAACTGGCGCCGGATGCGCCCTGGGTCAGCGAGCCCTGGGAGGAATTTCGCCTGCCGCGCCAGTTTGCAGGCGGTGGCGGCACGGCGTTTGCGCCGGTATTCGACTGGATCGCGCGCAATGGCGACCAGCCCGATGCGCTGGTCTATTTCACCGATGCTGAAGCTGGATTCCCGCCGGTGGCGCCAAACTATCCGGTACTGTGGCTGGTCAAGGGCAAGGCGCCGGTGCCATGGGGACGGCGCATCCAGCTCAACTGACCCCCTGCCACGCCATGACGGGGGGAGTGGGTGCCGCTTAGAGCCTAGTGCCGCGCGCGTGGTCGCTGCGGCGCAACGGGGGTGCGGCCTTCGATATGGCGGAAGGTGATGCGTCCCTTGCTTAAATCGTAGGGCGACAGTTCGAGAGAAACCTTGTCACCGGCGAGAATCCGGATATGGTGCTTGCGCATCTTGCCGGCGCTGTATGCCACCAGCGTGTGGCCGTTTTCGAGGGTGACGCGAAAGCGCGAGTCCGGCAGGACTTCGTCAACCACGCCGTTCATTTCTAGTAATTCTTCCTTGGCCATAAGCATGCCTCCTGGGGAAAGTCGGAAAGAAAAAGCCCGGCGATGCCGGGCTTTTTCGGAAGGGAGCTAAGCGAACCAAACAAGCATTGGCTGGACTATTCCCTTGCCGAGCCGCTGGCTCAGTCGGCCGGGCGGATGTTGGACGCCTGCTGACCCTTGGGGCCAGTGGTGACGTCGAAGCTGACGCGCTGACCTTCGGTCAGGGTCTTGAAGCCCTGGCTTTGAATCGCGGAGAAATGGGCGAAGAGATCATCACCACCCGCTTCCGGAGTGATAAAGCCAAAACCCTTGGAATCGTTGAACCACTTCACTGTACCTGTTGCCATGTCTTGAGTCTCCTGTAACTATTAAAAGGGGCTTGCCCCTGGATGGGGCGAAGGTCAAGACAGCGGGGTGGTAAGGGAAATACCGCTTAGCGCGGGTACTGAACCAAACAACTACGGCAGTGCTTGAAAATCGCTGGCGCGCACTATGCACTGAATTTGGCATAAAAGCAATCCCGAGCCTTATGCTGCCGTCGGAATATGACCAACCGGCCAACTTCCACGATAAGACTGAACGCTCAGGGGCGAGGCATGGATAGCCACTTCAACAAAGTCTCGAACAGTTTGTCGGGATCGACCGGCTTGCCGATATGGTCGTTCATGCCGGCCTCGATACAGACCTGGCGGTCTTCATCGAAGGCATTCGCGGTCATCGCCAGGATCGGGGTCTCGGCGTAACCCGGCAGCGCACGAATGGCGCGCGTCGCATCGACGCCGTTCAGGTTCGGCATCTGCATGTCCATCAGGATCAGGGCGTAGCGGTTTTGTCGGGCCAGGGCGACGGCTTCCACGCCATCCTCGGCGAGGTCAACCGTCAGCCCGGCGTCTTCCAGCAGGCCGCACGAGACTTCCTGATTAATCGGTTCGTCTTCAGCCAGCAGGACGCGTGCTCTTGAATGTTGGCTTCTCAAGCGTTCCTCGGCCGAGTGGATGTCTGGCGCCAATGCCGGCTCGGCGGTATCGACAGCCTTGCCCAGTCTGGCGGTGAACCAGAACGTACTACCCTGGCCCGGCGTACTCTCGACGCCCGCCTCACCCCCCATCAGATGGGCCAGTCGCCGGCTGATGGCCAGCCCTAGTCCCGTGCCGCCGTACTTGCGGGTCATCGAACTATCCGCCTGCTCGAAGGCGGTGAACAGGCGTTGCTGATCTTCGACCGAGATGCCGACGCCGGTATCCTGCACCTCGAATCGCAGCAAGGCGTCGGTCGTGCTTTCCTCGGCCAGTCGGGCGCGGATGGTGATGGAGCCTTGTTCGGTGAACTTGACCGCGTTGCCGGCGAAGTTGAGCAGGATCTGACCGAGCCGCAGGGGATCGCCCCGGAGCGACTGGCGGGCAACTTCCGGCGCCAGGTCGACCCGCAGTTTCACGCCTTTTTCGGTCGTCTTGTGCCCGATCAGACTCACCACGTTTTCCAGAACCTGGCCGAGCTTGAAATTGGTCTGTTCGAGCTGGAGGCGCTCGGCTTCGATCTTGGAAATATCGAGGATGTCGTTGATGACGGAGAGCAGGTGCCTGGACGCATGATCGACCTTGCCGAGCTGGTCGATCAATTTTGGGTTGTCGGTCTGGCGTAGCGCGAGATTGGTCATGCCCATGATGGCGTTCATCGGCGTGCGCAATTCGTGGCTCATGTTGGCGAGGAATGTGCTTTTCGCCCGGCTGGCGGCGGCGGCGGTGTCGCGTGCCAGGACCAGTGCCGCGTTGGCGGCTTCGAGTTCGGCGGTACGGTGCTGCACACGGGACTCCAGATCGGCATTGAGCGCCCGGACTTTCTGCTCGGCGTCCCTGAGTTGCTCGCGCTCGCCGATCAATTGCTGTTCGGTGGAAAACAGCTTGACCGAGGCTTCGTTGAGGGAGGCGCCCAGCTCCGCTATTTCAAGAATATCTTCCGATATCGGAATGCGATCCCCCTTGCGCTCGTTGAGTTGCTTGGAGAAGACTGTAAGCCTGCCGATCGATCGCAGAATGGGGTTGAGCAGAAGGAAAATCAGCAAAGCGCTGCCGGCTACCCAGGCGGCCGTCATGAGCCAGGCGTCTTTCCAGATTTTCGCCTGCCCAGCGCGGATGCTGGCCAGGCTGTACTCGGCCTTGAGCCAGCCCATCGGTTTTCCCGCCTCGATAGGCTGCCAGATCACCAGACGGTCGTTTTCCATGGCTGTTGTCACCGCAACAGTCGTTGGCGGCGAGACGTGGTCAATACCCGTTAGCCTCAGTGGCGGCCCGTCCGGGTTGCGCTGGATATCCCAGATGAGCTTGCCATCCGGCTCGCAAACCACCAGACGCTGAATGTCGGGCAAGGCTACCGTGCTGGCCAGAAACTCTCCCAGTTCCGCGTAATCCTCGATCAACAACTGGTGGGCGCTAGTATCGGCAACGTTCCTGACCATGACTGAGGCATTGCGGTGCATGGTTTCCAGCAGACTGGCGGCCTGGCTTCCTGCCGTCACCCAGCCGAAGCTGGCGCCGGTCGCCAGCAGAATGCATGAGACGACCAGAACGATGCGGGTATTCAGCCGGCGCGGCAACAACGCCACGTCACTGGCCCCAGTTCGTCATGCCCTTGATGTCGATTTTTTCCAGTGCGCGGTAATCCCTGTCGTAGTCTGCCTCGACCAGGTCGTCGAGCCGCATGGGTCTGAGCAATGCCTCGCCCTCGGTGGTCGCTGCCAGCTTCAGCATGCTCTTCTTCACCGCCGCGCTGACCTGCGCAGGAACGCGCGGGTGCGCGCTGATGGGGTGGGGCGCGAATTTCGGCGTGCTCGCCACCTCGCGCAATTGCGCCCGTGATTCCGCGGGCTCCCGTTCCAGTTCGCTCGCAAACACGGCCCCGGCATCCACCTTGCCCATCAGCACGTTAAGGATCACGTTCTTTGTCGAGCCCGCGTAATTCTGTGCGAACGTCAGATTTCTCCCATAACTCTTCAGCTCATGCTGCATATAGACACTGCAGATGTTCTTGTTGCCGACGAACGAAATCTGCTTATTGTCCAGGTCGTCGATGCTGCGGATGGGCGAATCCTGCCGCACATAGAGCTTGATGTCGGCCAGCTTGCTGTCGCGCACCAGCGGTATGAAGCGGGCGCCCCGGCGGGCCACCACCGTCTGGATGGGCGAGGCATAAATGAAATCGGGGGTGCCGCTCCAGATATCGCGTTCGAATTCGGCCATCTGGTCGAAGAACTTGAGGCGAAACGCGATCCCGGTGTCCTTGCTCAGGCGTTCGATCACCGGCGTCCACATTTTGCTCATCACAGCGGGTGGCGCGCCCGGTATGACCGCGAAGGTGTAGATGATGGCTTCAGCCGCGGTGGCGGTCTGAAAACTCGCGCCGACCAACATGAAAAGCGCAACCCAGATTCGAAGAACGTACTGCGTGAGCCTTGACATGATCCAGCCCTTTCATTCGACGGAATACGCCTGCACTCGTCGCGGCCGACGGGAGCACGCAGAGAAATACGCGCCCAATGTTATACCTTTCCAGCTTTGCCGCGCCGCTTTTGGCCGATCCGGTCGAACCGCTACGCCTTTCCCTCGGTAATTTCGCTCGCCACCTCACTGGCCACGGTCGGCCCGCCTTCCATCCATGCTTCCGGCGCCCGGCGCAAATCCAGCGTCAGGGGGTAATCGGGATTGCGACCTTCGCGGCGCACATGCAGCGGGCCGGGAGTGTGGCCGTGATTCCAGAAGCGGGCGACGCGGCGGGATTCTGCTTCGTTGGCATTGACCGGGAAGGTGTCGTAGCTGCGACCGCCGGGATGGGCGACGTGATAGGTGCAGCCGCCGATCGAGCGGCCGCTCCAGCTATCGACCAGGTCGAACACCAGCGGCGCCTGCACACCGATGGTCGGGTGCAGGCCGGAGGGCGGACACCAGGCGCGGTAGCGCACGCCGGCGACATATTCGCCACGCGTGCCGGTGGGCGTCAGCGGCAGCGGTCGGCCGTTGCAGGTAACGACATGGCGGGTGTCGTTCATGTGACGCACCTTGACTTGCAGGCGTTCGACCGATGAATCGACGTAGCGAGCCGTACCGCTAGCGCCGACTTCTTCGCCCAGCACATGCCAGGGTTCGATGGCTTGGCGCAGTTCGATTTCGATGCCGTGATAGACGACGGTGCCGAAGCGCGGAAAGCGGAATTCGAGGAAGGGCGCGAACCACTCGAACTCGAAAGCGTAGCCGGCGCGTTGCAGGTCGAGCACGACATCACGCATGTCCTGCGCCACATAGTGCGGCAGCATGAAGCGATCGTGCAGTTCGGTGCCCCAGCGCATCAGGCCGCCGCCGCCGTTGCCCACATACGGCGTCTGCCAGAAGCGCGCCACCAGCGCGCGCAGTAGCAGCATTTGCAGCAGCGACATCTGCGCGTGCGGCGGCATCTCGAAGCCGCGGAATTCGACCAGGCCAAGCCGTCCCGTGGCGCTGTCGGGCGAATACAGCTTGTCGATGCAGAATTCGGCGCGGTGGGTGTTGCCCGATAGATCGACCAGCAGGTTGCGCAGCAGGCGGTCGACCAGCCAGGGTTGCAGCGATTCCTTGCCGGCGCCGGCCTTGAGCCTTTCAGCCATTTGCTGGAAAGCGATTTCAAGTTCGTAGAGGCTTTCATGGCGCGCCTCATCGACGCGCGGCGCCTGGCTGGTGGGGCCGATGAAGAGGCCGGAGAACAGGTAGGACAACGCCGGGTGGTTCTGCCAATAGCCGATCAGGCTCATCAGCAGGTCGGGCCGCCGCAGGCAGGGCGAATCGGCCGGCGTGGCCGCGCCGAGCGTGACGTGGTTGCCACCGCCGGTGCCGGTGTGGCGGCCGTCGATCATGAATTTTTCGGTGCCGAGGCGAGTCAGGCGCGTCTCGGCGTAAAGCGTTTGCGTGTTCTCCACCAGTTGCGCCCAACTGCCGACGGGATGGATGTTGACTTCAATGACGCCGGGGTCGGGCGTGATGCGGAATTCCTTCAGGCGCGGGTCGGCTGGCGGTGTGTAGCCTTCCAGTCGCAGCGGCAGCTTGAGGGCGGCGGCGGTGGCTTCGAGCGCGCTCAGCAGGGTGATGAAATCTTCCAGCAAGGGCACCGGCGGCAGGAAGATGCACAACACGCCGTCGCGCACCTCGGCGCAGAGGGCGGTGTGTACGATTTCCTTGGGGTCATAGCTGTCCTTGGGCTTGGCGATATTTTTCGGCACGCGCCCTGGCAATGCGTCGGGCAAGGTTTCGGGCGCATCGAAGGGGTCGCGGCCGATGTCCTCTTCCTGATCACCGGGCGCTACCCAGGGCAGGGAAGCCAGGGGCAGGCGCAGGCCCAGTGGCGAATCGCCGGGAATCAGGTACAGGTGTTCGCGCTTTAGCGGCCAGGGGCTGGAGCGAAAGCTTGGCGAAAAGTCGGCGCTAGCGGTACGGGGTGCCTTGATCGATGGCGCCGGGGGCAGGGCTTTCAGCGGCAGTACATAGCCCGCTGCCGCGCCGAGGCCGCGTTCGATCAGCTTGGCCACGCGGCGCCGCTCGTCGGCCTGCTTCAGGTCGAACTTGAGCGGATCGAAATTCTCCGGCCAGCGCTGTTCCTCGTCGATGATGCGGGTAACGTCTTCGAAGGCGGGAATGACAAAGCCTTCATCCAGCCCCAATTCGCGCGCCAGTCGTTGAATGAACGCCGCGGCGTCGGCGGTCTGTTGCGTGCCGGCGCCATCCGTGGTCACCAGCAGCTTGGGTTGGCTCCACAGGGGTTTGCCGTCAGTGCGCCAATAGCAGC
Source organism: Sulfuritalea sp. (assembly GCA_020048435.1). Taxonomy (GTDB): domain Bacteria; phylum Pseudomonadota; class Gammaproteobacteria; order Burkholderiales; family Rhodocyclaceae; genus Sulfurisoma. The sequence continues at coordinate 6,857 of JAIFMO010000198.1, read as the reverse complement.
CGAGCGCCCAGCGCGGCAAGGGTTCGCCGGGATACCATTTGCCCTGGCCGTAATGAAGCAACGCGCCCGGCGCAAAATGGCCTTGCAGGCGCTTGAGCAGGTCACCCGCCAGTTCGCGCTTTTTTTCCGACAGTGCGGTGTAGTTCCATTCCGGGCCTTCCATGTCGTCGATCGAGACAAAGGTCGGCTCGCCGCCCATGGTGAGGCGCACGTCATGGGTTGCCAGCTCGGCATCGACCTGATGACCGAGGTCGAGCACGGCCTGCCATTGCGCCTCCGAATAGGGCTGGGTGACGCGCGGGTCTTCGTGGATGCGCGTGACCTGCATGGCGAAATCGAAGTGCGTTTTGCAGACGTCGGTAACGCCGATCACCGGCGCCGCCGAGGCGGGCAACACCGTGCAGGCGAGCGGAATATGGCCCTCGCCGGCCAAGAGGCCCGAGGTGGGGTCAAGGCCGATCCAGCCGGCGCCGGGGATGTATACCTCCGTCCAGGCGTGCAGGTCGGTGAAGTCGTGGTCAGTGCCGGAAGGGCCATCGAGCGCCTTGACATCGGCTTTCAACTGGATCAGGTAACCCGAGGCAAAGCGCGCCGCCAGGCCCAGGTGACGCAGCGCCTGCACCAGCAGCCAGGCCGAATCGCGACACGAGCCGCGCTTGAGTGCCAGCGTTTCTTCCGGTGTCTGCACGCCGGCTTCAAGGCGCACGATATAGCCGACATCGGATTGCACGCGCTGGTTGATGCCGACCAGCATGTCGATGGTGCGCATTTCCGCGCCAAGGAATTCCGTGCGGGTGCGTGTCAGCCAGTCAGCCAGGAGGGGCGTGGCGGGGTCGGCTTCGAGATAGGGCCCGAGCTCTTTCTTCAAACCGTCCGGGTAGTCGAAGGGATATTTTTCCGAGGCCTCGTCGATGAAGAAATCGAAGGGATTGATCACCGTCATGTCGGCCAGCAGGTCGACGGTAATCTCCAGCGCCTCGGCTTTCTCCGGAAACACCAGGCGCGCCACCCAGTTGCCGAACGGGTCTTGCTGCCAGTTTAGAAAATGGCCGGCGGGCGCGACATTTAGTGAATAGCCGAGGATGGGGGTGCGGCTGTGCGCGGCGGGGCGTAGCCGCACCTCGTGCGGTCCAAGGCTGACGGCACGATCAAAACTGTAGCGGGTGGTGTGCCGCAGGGCGACTCGGATGGACATGGGGGGCGACCGCGTAGGTGGATGACGGTCAAGCCATGCAATGAACGTGCCGCATGCCCGTCAAGTCGGGCTCGCCGTGAAAATACGGCGGCGGTCAGGAACCGGACGGGAAGTTGACGACCCGGTTCGACTCGCAAGAGATTTTGTCGTCGGATTCCCAGTCGAAGCGCGGCAGGCTCTGCAAGGCCATCATCAGGCCTTCGTTCCACCGTTCCGCCAACTGGCGGGCGAAGGGGTCGTCCTCGTTGAAATAGATGCGGCGGCCGGCGGTGAGGCTGTTGCGCTCGTAGATCAGCAAATCGATCGGCGGGCCGACCGTCAGGTTGCTGCGCACGGTGGAGTTCATCGACACCAGCGCGCAGCGGGCGGCGGGTGCCAGCGCCACGTCACGCTTGATGACGCGGTCGAGGATGGGCTTGCCGTACTTGATCTCGCCGATCTGCAGGAAGGGATGCTGGCTCGACTCGTGGATGTAATTGCCTTGCGGATACACCATGAACATTTCCGTCGACTGGCCGGCGATCTGGCCGGCGAGGATGAAGGTCGCCTCGAAATTGGTGGCGCCGGTATCGCGGGTGGAATGCAGCTTTTGCACCTGGCTGCTGATCATGCCGAGATAGTCGGCTGCCTCCTGCATGCTGGCTACCGTCAGCAGGTTGGGCGTCATGGTGGCGGCAATGTCGCCGTTGAGCTTCTTGACGACCGCCTGCGTCGTCGCCAGGTTGCCGGCGGAAAGCAGCGCGAAAAAGCGCTGGCCGGGCCAGACGAAACTGTGCGTCTTCGAATAGACGCTGACATTGTCGGTGCCCGCGTTGGTGCGCGAATCGGAACAAAGGACAAGGCCTTCATTGACATTGATGGCGAGGCAATAGGTCATGGCGTCAGGGGTCGGGGTTCGACCGGCGGAAAACAATAGCGTTGATTGTATGCGTTTGTGTCGATTTGCGGGTTGGCGCGGTTGTTGCGTTACCTGCCGCATTACCCGTACCAGGTTTAACCAAATCGCTACTGGAAGCTCCCATGCCCATCGAGTTGCTGAATTACCCGCAGCCCAACACCTACGATGAACTGATCGACGATCAGTTGCAGCCGCGCCCCGCCGCGCGCGCGCTGTTCGGTTATCTCGACCGGCTTGGCAGCGCCGAGCTGGTGGCGCGCCGCGAGGCTGTAGACGCCGTCATTATGGCGATGGGCATTACCTTCACTGTGTATAGCGAGGCGGGCAATATCGACCGCGCCTGGCCTTTCGACCTGGTGCCGCGCACCATGTCGCGCAAGGAATGGGATCGCATCGACGCCGGCCTCAAGCAGCGCCTCACCGCGCTCAACCTGTTCATCGACGATCTCTACAACGACCAGCGCATCGTCAAGGATGGCGTGTTCCCGCTTGAAGTGCTGGCGGGTTCTAAAAATTTCCGTGCGCAATGCAAAGGCATGTCGCCCCGTTTTGGGGTGTGGGCGCATGTATGTGGCACCGATTTGGTGCGCGACGCGGATGGCATCGTGTATGTGCTGGAAGACAACCTGCGCGTGCCCTCCGGCGTCTCCTACATGCTGGAAAACCGCCAGTTGATGAAGCGGCTGTTTCCCGAGCTCTTCAAGTCGAGCGACATCCTGCCCGTCGACGACTATCCTACCCAACTGCACGATACGCTGGCGGCCTTGTCGCCGCGGGAATCCCCGCACGGCGGGCGTCCCGTCATCGTTGTGCTGACCCCGGGTATCTACAACTCGGCCTATTTCGAGCACAGTTATCTGGCGCAGAAGATGGGGGCGATTCTTGTCGAGGGCTCCGATCTGGTCGTGCAGGCCGACGACTGCGTCTATATGAAGACGATCTCGGGCCTGCGCCGGGTCGACGTCATCTACCGCCGCATCGACGACGACTTTCTCGATCCCGATGCCTTCCGTCCCGATTCGACGCTGGGCGTGCGCGGCCTGATGCGCGCCTGGCGCGCCGGCAAGGTGGGCATCGCCAACGCCCCGGGGGCCGGCGTGGCTGACGACAAGGTGGTGTATACCTTCGTGCCGCAAATCATCAAGTATTACCTCGACCAGGACGCGATCCTGCCCAACGTGCCGAGCTGGATGTGCATGTATGAAGACCAGCGCGAGCATGTGCTGGCCAATCTGGACAAGCTGGTGGTGAAGCCGGCCAACGAATCGGGCGGCTACGGCATGCTGATCGGCCCACGCGCCAGCGCCGAGGAACGGCTGAAGTTCGCCGACCTGATCCGCGAAAATCCGCGCAACTACATGGCGCAGCCGACGCTGTCGATCTCGACCGCGCCGACCATGGTCGGCGACAAGCTGGCGCCGCGCCATCTCGACCTGCGTCCCTTCGTGTTGCAGTCGGATCGTCTCTACGCCACCACCGGCGGGCTCACGCGCGTGGCGCTGCGCGAAGGTTCGCTGGTGGTCAATTCATCCCAGGGCGGTGGCAGCAAGGACACCTGGATCGTCGATATCGGGGAAGAATGATGCTCTCGCGCGTTGCTGAAACTCTCTACTGGCTGGGTCGCTATCTCGAACGGGCGGAAAACACCGCGCGTTTCATCAACAGCACGACGCAGGTGTTGCTCGACCTGCCGCGCGACGCCGCGTTCGGCTGGGATGTGCTGCTCAAGGTCGCCGGCCTCGACCATGTTTTCGCCAAGCACCATCCGCAACTGGCGCAGGCCGATGAAGACAGCATCGTCAGCTTTCTCATCGAGGACGAAAAGAATCCTGGCTCGATCCTCTCCGGCATCCACAACGCCCGCGAAAATGCGCGCACGGTGCGCGAAGTGCTGCCGATGGAGTTGTGGGAGCGCATCAACAGCCTGTTCCTTTACATCCGCGACAACGCCGCCCGCGCCAAGATAGGCCGTGGCCCGCGCAACGACGTGTTACAGGGCGTGATCGGCCGGCTGGAATCGATCATCGGCCTGCTCGTCGGTTCGATGAGCCGCGATGTCGCCTATCAACTCATCAAGCTCGGCCGCAACATCGAACGCGCCGACATGACCACGCGCATCGTCGATGTCAATTCGGCCGTGCGACTGCCGCGCGACCCGGCGCTGGCCAGCGTGGCGACCGAGCGCATGTGGATCAGCACGCTGAACGCCCTTTCTGCCTATCAGATGTATCGCCGCCATGTCGGCGTGCATGTGGTCGCTAATGCGGTGGTGGATTACCTGCTGAAGGATCCCCACTTTCCGCGCACGGTGCTGCAATGCCTGGCCGAAGTTGAGGGCTGCCTTTCCGTGCTGCCCGATCATACCGACTCGATGCGGCGGGTGCGCCAGGCCTGGCGGCGCATCGAACAAATGCAGCTCGATGATCTCAAGCCGACGGTGCTGCACGAATACCTCGACCAGGTGCAGTCAGACCTCGGTGCCATCCACACTGCCGTGGCGAAGCAGTATTTTCATTTGCATCAGCAGGCCAATGGAAACGGGAGTGGGAACGGGCATGGTGAAGCGGTGGGGCAGATTCAGGCACAGACAGCGTGACAGTCGGCGTGCCGGGTCAAGCCATGCCATCGCCGGACACGCCCTTCACGATCATATCGAACTGATAGGCATAGGCCAGGTCGCGTATCCGCTGGGCAATGACCGGGTGCGCCTCATTCAATGCCTCGGCGATATCCCGCACCGTCTGCGCATCCAGCCCTTCAGCCGCCAGCCGCAGCCTTTCGCGCGTTGTCGCCGGCAGCACGGTGAAATCCACCGCGTGAGGCTGCGTGGGCGGGATGTCCTCGTAATCGAACCGCGCTTGCAGATAGCGGATCATCAGCCCGAAGATCCGATCCTCTTCAAACGGTTTGATTGCGATGTCATTGCAGCCTGCGTCCATGATGGTCTTGCGTTCCTCTTCAAAAACCGAGGCGGTGAACGCGATGATCGGGATAATCTCGCCGCCGGGCAAGGCGCGAATCGCGCGCGTTGCTTCGAAGCCGTCCATCACCGGCATGCGCATGTCCATCCAGATGAAGTGCGGCTGCCATTGCTGGAAAATGGCCACCGCCTCGCGGCCATGGTTGGCCACCTTGACGACGAAGCCGACATCTTCGAGCCAGATTTTCAGCAATTCCTGGTTGACCGGCTCGTCTTCGGCAATGAGGATGCGGAAATCCGGCTGGCCGGGGCTCAAGGCGCGGATATGGCCGCGCGGCGCGGCTATAACCGGAGCCTCGGCCAATACGACCGGCAGCCTGAAACGGAAAATGGACCCTTGACCCGGGGTGCTCTCGACCGTCAGTTCGCCGCCGAGCAGCCGGGCGTATTCGCGACTGATCGCCAGCCCGAGGCCGGTGCCTTCACCCTGGCTGATACCGGCCTCGGTCTGGTAGAACGCCGAGAAGATGCGCTCGAGATCGTCCGGGCCAATACCTACCCCGGTGTCATGCACCGTGAATTCGAGGAGGGTCGTTGATTCGGGGGGCGCTGCCACCGCCGCGGCGATGATGACTTCGCCGGTGCGGGTGAACTTGATGGCGTTGGAGATCAGGTTGAGCAGCACCTGGCGCAATTTGGCCACGTCTGTGTCGATGTAGCGTGGCAGCGTGTCATGAATATCCAGCCGCAGCGCCAGCCCTTTCTCTTCGGCGCGCACGGTCATGGATTCGGTGAGCGTGGTGAGAAGACCCGGCAGATCGACGGCGCCCGGCTGCATGGCCAGACGGCCGGCTTCGATCCGCGATATTTCCAGAACGTCGTTGATCAGCGAAAGCAAATGCTGACCGCTCTTGTTGATGGTGCCTAGGTTGGCGCGCCGGTCTTCCGGGATGCGGGCGTCGCGTTCCATGAGTTGGGCGAAACCGAGAATGGCGTTGAGCGGCGTCCGTAACTCGTGGCTCATGTTGGCCAGAAACACGCTCTTGGCGCGGTTGGCGCTTTCGGCGACATCCTTGGCGGCGGCCAGTTCGGCATTGGCCTGGAGGAGATCGTGCGTCCGTGCCGCCACCTGGTCTTCCAGCTTGTCGCGATCGATTTCGACGGCCTTGCGCAGTTGTTCCCGTTCGAGAAGATTGCGGATACGCTGCCGGGCAATGTCGATATTGATCGGCTTGGTGATGTAGTCGGCGGCGCCCAGAGCCAGCCCGGCGCTCTCGGCTTCGACCTCGGTCAAAGCGGTGACAAAGATTACCGGGATCGCATGCAGTTTCGGGTTGGCCTTGAGCCGTCGGCAGGTTTCGTAGCCATCCATCTCGGGCATCATCACATCAAGCAGGATGAGATCGGGCGGCGCTTCGGCTGCCAGGGACAGCCCCATGGCGCCCGAGGTGGCGATTTGAAGATCGAAGTCGGCGGCCAGCACCCGGCCCAGCGTCAGCAGGTTGGTCGGCGTATCGTCAATGGCGAGAATGCGGGGACGCGGGTTGTTCATGATGAGGCCTTGGTCTCCCAGCCTTGGGCCGTGGCGGTGCGATGCAGTCGCGCCTGGGCAAGATCGAAGCGGAACTCCTCCAGGAAGCGGCGGACGTCGGCGATTTCGTCCGCTACCCCGGTTCCCGCCACCGCGTCTTCCAGCGCCTTGACACGACTGATGGCATCGAACTTGTTTTGTGCGATGAGGGGTCGCATTTCATCGATCAGGGCATTGATCCGGGGAATATCCAGCGGTATCGCGGGGGCGGGGATTCCGCTGGCGGTCGCCCCGGTCGGGTTGCCGGGCAGCC
>JAIFMO010000087.1 GCA_020048435.1 Sulfuritalea sp. | reverse complement strand
CCTTCGCCCGAGCAGCTACGTTAGCAATCCAGGCAGGCGCTGTCGGATCGTTACGTTCCTCGAATTGAAATGGCACTTGGCCATCGTGGTTTTCCATCCCTGAGTTGTATCAGGGGGAACCTCTTTATCTTGGGCGAAAAGCGCACCGGTTGCGCGCATTTCGATTTTTTCTCAAGAGCTATTTCGCAAAAAATACGCTGATCGAATCACGAAGCGCGTGTGAAACACCGTTACTCAACAATGAACCTATAAATGGCAATTATTGCTGGCCTGACTCCTGAAATACGACAATTTTATTCGGTTGAGAGCCTGAGAAACAACCTCAGCAGCTTCCGTCTGTGGGTAACCATAGGCGCCAGTCGAGATCGACGGGAAGGCAATGCTGGACAGGCCATGCTGCATGGCCAACGCCAAGGAGTTTAGATAGCAGCAAGCGAGAAGTTCCGCCTCTTTCCCGCCATGACGACCATAGACAGGTCCAACCGTATGAATGACGAACTTGGCGGCCAGATTGCCACCCGGCGTCATCACCGCGTTGCCGGTTGGCAACCCGTCCGGGTGGGAGGTGGCTCGCAACAGCCGGCATGCCTCGGTCAGCTTCGGCCCGCCGGTACGATGGATTGCACCGTCAACGCCCCCTCCTCCCATCAGCGAGCTATTGGCAGCATTCACAATGGCATCGACCGCATGTTGTGTCAGGTCCCCGACATGGAGCGTGACTTTGCCATCAAGATAAGAGAATTGGGCCGAGCTCATCTTAGCCACTCGGCGCCGTCAATGGCTTGCCGTTGTCCGAAGCCCTGATGTTGAGCAGGAACGGGACAGCAGTTTCAGCCCACACTTCGGCCGTCGGGTAATTGCTAGCCTCTTTGCCGAAGCAACTGCGCAGCATATCGGTGTCGATGATGCCAGGATTAAGGGGAATAGCAGCCATGCCTTTAGGCAGGTCTTGTGCCAGCGATCGCGTCAAACCCTCGATCGCCCATTTGGTCGCGCAATAGGGCGCCACACCAGCATCTGTTTCCCGCCCCCAGCCCGAACTGAAATTCACGATCACCCCAGACTTGCGCCTGACCATCGCCGGAACGAAATGCCTGATGACGTTGGCCACGCCCTTGATGTTCGCATCGATGACCTCGTCGAATTCCTTCCAGGAAACTTCCCAGAGCGGAGATACCGGATTCATCAGGGCCGCATTGTTGATGAGCAGGTCCGGTACGCCGACTTCTGCGATTACCTGTACCGCCCACTTGGACACCAAGGCATCCCGGGTGACATCGACGACGCTGAATCGATGCGGGTCGCCCAGTTCGACTTGCAAACTGGCGACAGCTTTCTTTGACCGGCCACAGCCGATGACGGTGTGCCCCAGTTCGGCAAATTTCAGGGCCATCGCGCGCCCTAATCCGCGACTAACCCCTGTAATGACAATGATCCGCTGTTTCGACATGCAATCCCCCTGTAACCAGGCCGTATACTCGAACGCAAGGATACCCAGAATGAAGACCTGTTATCGCGACATCCCTTCCTACATCACGAAGGACGGATCAGAGATCCGGGAACTACTTCATCCTGACCACCACAGCGTTCAGAACCAAAGTCTCGCCGAAGCCATCATCCCCATAGGAACGCGCACCCTGCTGCACCGGCATCGCCAGACCGAAGAGATTTATCACGTCGCGGCAGGGAACGGACGAATGACCCTGGGGGAGGAGACTTTCGAGGTCGGTCCGGGCGACTCGATTCTGATCCCGCCGGAAACAGCTCACCGCATCGAAGCAATCGGCACCGAAGCCTTGCGCATCCTGTGTTGCTGCAGCCCGGCGTATTCCCACGAAGATACGGAACTCCTCGAGGCAAAATGAGCGCCAAGATGCTTCCCCGCGCGCCCTTACTGCTTTAACTCGGATCGAAGTCGATCTTAGCGGCAAACCCCGCATTACCGGGCAGGCACTTGATCACGTCGGCAGCAGCCATCAGCGCCTCGTTTTCGCCACCCTTGACGGTGAGGTGATCCGTATCCGGCATGGGGGCGCCGACCGAAAGCGGGATGATGCTGGCCTTGCCTTGTCCCCTTACATCGGCGAAATCGGCGACCAGATAGTACTTGCGGAACATCTCCGCGCCGTCATCTGCCGTTCTTGTGAGTTTCAGCGTGGCATTGATCATTTGGTCACTCCCCGTGCTTTCCCTAGAATCCGAGACTCTCTCGTTAAACTCACAGTTATTCAAGCATGATCGCCAGCATCAAGGATTTTTTCATCCAGTTCATCGAACCCGGCATCGCCACAAGTACCGCAGGAACTCAGTTCTTGCAGGTCGCGACGGCGGCCTTGCTGCTGGAGATGATGCGCATGGACAGCGAACTCAAGGACGAGGAACGACAGGCCATCGCCAGTACCCTGCAAAGCCAGTTCAACCTCGGCAAGGAGCAAATCGAAGCCCTGATGGCGCTGGCGGAACAGGAGGCGCACGAGGCTAACGACTACTACCAGTTCACCTCGTTGATCAACAAACATTGCGATCATTCCCAGAAAGTGCAGATCATCGAGAACCTCTGGCATGTGGCGATGATCGATGGCCATCTCGACGCCCACGAACTGCACCTGATGCGCAAACTGGCGGACCTGCTTTACATCGGCCATGCCGACTATGTCGCCGCCAAGCAGCGGGCCCGCGAGTCGGCCAAGCTGCCGGCGTAATCACGTCCCGCGCACTGACCAGCGCTTTCGATGCACCGAAACCCCTATTTCCTGATTCACCTGTGCGTCTTGCTCTGGGGCTTCACTGCCATCCTCGGCAAGCTGATCACCCTGAGCGCCATCCCGCTGGTGTTCTGGCGCGTCCTGATCGTCAGCCTCTGTCTATTTTTCTGGCTGCCAATATGGCGGCAGATGATCAGAATGACCCGACGCGATCTCGGTATCACGGTACTCAACGGCGCGGTGATCACCGTGCATTGGCTGTTCTTCTACGGCGCCATCAAGGCAGCCAATGCATCGGTGGCCGCTACCTGCCTGGCACTGGCGCCGGTGTTCCTGTCGATCATCGAGCCCCTCTGGCGGAAACAGGCCTTCGTCGCCCGCGATCTGCTGATTGCCGTGATTGCCTTGCCTGGCGTCGCCCTGGTGGTCGGCGGCATTCCCTCCGGGATGATGGCTGGCTTGTTCTATGGGGTGATGGCAGCACTGCTCGCCGCTATCTTTAGCTTGATCAGCAAAGGTCTGGCCGTGCGAGTGCCGGCGCTCTGTCTCACCACAGTGCAAATGACTACTGGAACCCTGTTGCTGGGTCTGCTGATTCCATTCTGGCCCTTGTTCGGTGACGGTTTCAGCCTGCCACAGCAGCAGGACCTGGTCTGGTTGGTCATCCTGGCCATCGCCTGCACACTGGTGCCCTTCACGCTCACCAACGTCGCTCTCCGGAAAATCAGTGCATTCAGTGTGCAACTGGCCGTCAATCTGGAGCCGGTCTATACGATCCTGCTCGCTGCGATCCTACTGGGTGAAGGCGCCGACCTGGGCTGGACGTTTTATGCCGGCGTACCCCTGATCCTGGGTGCAGTGTTATGGCATGTCCGGCTGCATCGCCCAGTGACTGAACCGATCAAACACTCTCCTGCCGCTTGACCTGATCGGTTTCAACGATCACCTCATCTACCGGCGACTCATCAAGGACATCAGACTTGGGAGCGCACTGGACACCACACCGACCGCTCTTGCAGCTACCCGGGGCGGCAACTTCGATGCCTTCCTCGCCCATGTTCTTCAATAGAAGATAAATGGCAGCGACGGCGACGGCCAGGACGACAAGGGCGATAACGATTACAAACATGATGGGATGCGGGGTCTGGTCAAAGTCATCGATATGCTACCGCTCCTTGGCTTGGTGTTTGCTTGATATTGGATTTTGTTTGCGGGATTTCAACCATGACCATCACCACTACCTTGTCTATGGGACTTCAAGGCATCCAGGCCGGTATGCAGCGGGTCAATATTGCCGGCGGCCGCATTGCCGTTCATGCGGCCGCCGCGGAAGTTCTTGCCAGCAATGCCGTTGAACAGATGTCCGGTCGTCATCAGGTAGGGTTGTCCGCGCAAGTGGTGAAAACTGCGGACCAGATGCTCGGCACCCTGATCGACCTGAAGGCCTGACACAAACATTCTTGCTTCAAGGTTCATGCTGGCACTCTACCCTGACGACATTTCTATCCGTATAGAGTCAGCTCAGGTGCTAACGTTCCACGGTATTGACTGCTGTTATCGAACTACGTAAGAACGGTCAGGCAACAGCCTTAGTTTGCGGAATAGCTTCGTCGGGAATATCAAGGTTCTGGCTGAAAAACATAACCTCATTTCCTACATAGCGACGTTGTGCTGTGTAATTCAAACCATAACTCAGCGATCTGCTTAGCTGATACATTGTGCAAATCTCTTCGGCATTGTCATATGACACCACCCATGGCCATTTGAATTTTTTGCTCTGGATTGTCTTGGCAATCGCGACGTGGTCATCATGTTTATAGTAGTTTCGATACAAGCCTTTGCCTTTGACGTAATAAGGCGGGTCAAGGTAGATCAAGGATTTTTTCGGCAACAACTCTGCACATCGATTCAAGATGTGTAGCGAGTCCTCGCAATACACCGAAATGTCGTCAGCGCGCTTGGCAATCTCAACAATACGTGCAGCCACGATCTCCTTTTTGAATCGTGCATCCAACTTGTATTCGCCGTCCTGATTCTTACCTCCGATAACACCCGCATTGAGAATCCCGGAACGATTCGTTCGGTTCATAAACAATGTTGCAAAACCCTTCTCAACAATACTGACTTTGCGCTCCTCGCGGAGAACTGACCGCCACTTGAACCACTCTTCGATAGTGATGGGAGTGGTGTCAAGCAACTTCAGAAGTGCTCGGGAATACCGAGTCACGGAAATCCAAAAAGCGTAAACCGCAGGATCGGCATCGTTGATATGGATATGGCTGGCATGACCATGAAAAAGTAAATCGAGCGCAACACCTGACCCACCTGCATACGGCTCCAGATAATGACCCCCTGCAAGGTCGTTAAACTCCATCACGTTCGCTATGAATGGAGCGAATGGGGCTTTTCCTCCGGGATATCGCAAGGGGCTATACAGTCTGTTTGAGAACATCGCTACACTTTCCTCAGCTTCACTTCCAACACGGTCAGCTTGGACACATCGACGGCAAACCCGTTTTTCATGACACCATGGATAGCAGTCCTGAATTTTTCCAAAAATTCGTTGCTGGCAGCTGGATAACTTTCGACCCAGTGCCTCCATGGGTTGTATGGCTTCGCACCCGAGGACACCAACTTTTGGAAGTCGTCAGCTTTGTAAAACCGCTTAAAAACCTCTCTTGGCTTTTGTTCTCCCTGATACGCGGAGACAAGCACTTGCACATCAACTTCATCCCCGTTTATTGCGAACTCGTTGATCACTTCTCGAGACGAATTGGTAAATACCTCCCGAGTGAACTGCAAATCGTTCTTCCAGAACGGGTGACTCGCGGGAAGGTTGTAAAGGTACTCGAAAATCAATTGATCCGGCGGCAAAGGCCCGGGCAATAGGACAACAGTCTTGTGGCTCTTACCTTTGAGCGACTGCGTCTGATCGGCATCCAGACAGATGATGCTTCTTTGGGCGAATTCGGGAATTCCCTTTTGAACCAATTGCAAATAATTGGAGCAACCAAGAGTTATCTCCGGCATCGGGTTCGTGAACTTCCTTACCGGCTGTCTGTTCAGCAAAGCTGAAAAAAAATCCGCAGCCTCTTTATCTTCGAAATAGACATTTATCTTCGGTAAAGTCGCTCCAGAAGCTGTGGCGATAGTCTTTGTGTTGATGTCCGCGCTAATTTGCGGCCATGACCAATCCTGAATCACCTGAACATCACCATAAGTGTTGCTGAGGTAAACCGTCTTGTATTTCCTTCTGAACTGCCTACTCTGCTCGAAAGCGTATTCGATCAAAACTGGCGAGTGTGATGTCATGACTACCTGGAGATTGAGGCTTTTGCATTCACGGTCAAGCATCTTCAGTAGATTGACCTGAGCGGTCGGAAAAAGCCCTGCATCTGCTTCGTCTATCAACAACAAGCCACCTTTGTAATCGGGATATTCTTCTTTCAGCTTTCTAAAAGACATCAATGCCAAGATTATCTGACCTGCATTGTCTTCGCCAGCAGAAACGGATTCATGGTCGTAGTTTTCGCCATGAGCCACGGCAGAACTGATTGTTCCATCCGTACCAGTGGCGTGGGAAGAGCTGCGATTGAGAAGCTCATTAGTTAGCTTGATGAATTCCTGTTTGTGCTTTTTCAGGTATTCAAAGTCACTGACTTCGTAATTTCTGGCTGCGATCGGGTAAAGGCGCGTCAAGCTGAGAAAAATTACTGGATGCGTGAAATTTCTGCTCGTATTCCCGGTTGCCGTGCTGTTGTTCCTAACCACGGGTCTGGGAGACTTGCCTCGCTTCATCAACTCCAGTTTCGCTGTCGCCGCTTCATCGATATATCCATCGTGCAGTTCGATATTGACAGTCATGGACCCGGGAACATCGAACTTATCAGAGATTCTGAAGTGCTCGCTGTATTGAGACTTAAACGATCCACCAGCTATTTGCCGAAATGAAAGCACGTCATCTTTGGCGTAATCTTTTTCGAAACTGAATATTTGTGCCGCGATACCAAGTATGGACGACTTAGACGTGCCGTTCTTTCCACAAACCACCGTTATATGGTCGCCAAATTCGACTTCCACGTTACTCAGTGCGCGGAATTTTTCAATTATCAGCTTCTTAAGTTGCGTTTTGGACATTGCAGCCAGTTTCTAATTTTTATCCACTCAAATTCAAGGGGTGGATCCGGTTTTTGGTGAAATTCAGTGTTGACTACGGTGCGCCGGCGACTTTCTCGTTTTTACTGACATAACAGCATCGAATCTGTATTTGGGAAGAGCAATCGATGTTGTTGGCGTAACTCAGTGACCTGATAGTTGTCGTTTCCCCCGCAATTGTCCTGCAATGGCCAAAATTCTCCAAGGAATACTGGAATTCTCAACACCTTGGACATGCGGAGCAGAAGTGCTGTCAGTTATTCTGGCTGTCCGATTCACTGGCTGAATTTAACCCGCAGTTTCGTCCCCACACTCCAGTCCCCAATCACCATGGAGATACCAGTCCTCACCCAGCAACTCTATCGGATGCTGGGTCCGATCGGATCCGTTGCCGCACCCAGGTCATCAAAGGAGCAATATTTGTCACAGCCCCAACAGATACGTTCAGGATGCTTCGGGTTGCGCGGGAATTTCTTGGCCACAATCAGCGGGATAGTTCCCTGCGCAGCGTTGGTAACCAAGCATCCCTTGTGACAGGTCCATTACTGAACCGAATCCTGACAGGATTACCGTCTTGGATGACATCGGCGCCGAACGCGTCGGCTCCCCTCAATTGGCAAGCTTTAGAGGGAGCCCTTTCATGCTGGGCAATCAAGTCTGCTTCATCGATGAGCGAGATTACTGGCGCCTCAAGCAGACGACTACCTTCCAGCAAACTGGCCTTCGCGAACCCACCCACCGTGAGTACCTTTGCTGCTTCAAAACGATTGAAACGGAAATCGCCCAACTGGAGGAAACGCTCAGCATGCGGGTGATAGCGCAGGTAGCGCGCCACCAGAAGGGCATCAGCCTCAATAGGCTGGACTTCACCCATCAGGGATACCCTTGCCATCTCCCCTTCGCCCAGGGGTTTGGCGATCATCAGGCTCGCACGCGGATTGGCTGCCAGATTGTGGCTGTGCTCGGCTAGTCCCGAAATCAGGAAAATCGGGAGATGGTGCTCGTCGGTGACGAAGGGAACAGCGCTGGCGAAAGGAAATCCTTCCAGCGTGGTCGAGTGCGTGGCCAAGGCTGCTTCCTGTGCGGAATGCAGCAAATCGATCAGGAGTTCGAGACGCGAGAGCATCGGGGAATTCTAACGGTGAGACAGCGACCCGACCGGCCGGAAGGCTGATGCATTACCAGGGCAATTCACCCTGCGTCAGCGGGGGAGCGAGATCCTCATGCGCCGCTGACGTGAGATTGCCAACGCGCACGCCCAACAATCTCAAGCGCTTGTCGAGACTGACGCGTTTGAGGCACTCTCCCGCCGTCTTGCGAATAAGTCCGGGATCATCCGTCGCCATAGGCAAGCTCGTATCCCGCGTCACGGTCGAGAAATCTTCGTAGCGCAGCTTGAGTCCGATGGTCCGGCCCCGATAGCCCTTGCGCTTCAGGTCTTCCGAAACCCGGATGCACAACGAGGTGAACACCTCGGTGAGCATTGCCTTGTCCTGCTTTGGGTGCAGATCACGCTCGAAGGTGGTTTCACGGCTGATCGACTTGGGTTCCGAGTAGGTCACGACCGGCCGGCCATCTATGCCACGGGCGGCGTCGTGCAACCAGGCGGCGTAGGCGTGTCCGAAGTTGGCTTGCAGGGCCTCTGGTGCGGTATCCGCCAACTCACCGATGGTAACGATCCCCAGACTGGCAAGTTTCTCAGTGGCCTTGGGACCGATGCCATTGACCTTCTTTACCGACAATGGCCAGATCCGTGTCGGAAGGTCTCCCATACCCAGGAGGGTGATGCCGTCCGGCTTTTGCAGGTCGGAACAAATCTTGGACAGGAGCTTGTTGGGCGTGATGCCGATCGAGCAAGTCAGCCCGGTGGCTTCCTTCACTGTCTGCTTGATGCGTTGGGCGAGCGGCAGGGACGCCTCCGGAATATCAGTGAGGTCAATGTAGATTTCGTCGATACCCCGATCCTCGATCAGGGGCGCAATCGTCGCCACCGCCGCCTTGAAACGTCTCGAGTAATGCCGATAGGCATCGAAATCGACAGGCAGGATGATGGCATCCGGCGCCAGCTTCGCCGCCTTCATGGTTCCCATCCCGGAGAAGACACCGAGTGCCCGGGCTTCGTAGGTCGAGGTGGTCAGCACGCCCCGGCCGACGTAGTCCCGCAAGCGTGCGAATTGCCGCGTGCCATCGTCTAGCGTGACGGGTTGCTGCGAACGGCGTCCGCCAATAACCACCGGCAACCCCTTGAGTTCTGGATAGCGCAGCAACTCGACTGACGCATAGAAGGCGTCCATGTCGAGGTGTGCGATGCGACGTTCCACCATACCGGCTACCGGTGCGTCAGGTGACGACCCAGCTGGTCATGCTCTGTCCTGCCCAATATTGTTGTCAGGACGGGGATGAAACAGCGTGGGGTTGTCCTCGCCCATTTGCCGCAGTCGCCCTGCCCGGTCTTCGAGCTTGCTCACCCAACTGGCAGTCAGTCCCGGCGTACGCGAGACCTCGATCAATCGATCCGGATCGGGACGATGCTCGGCCCACAGGGTCAGCAAATCGGCAATCGAAATGGGCTCCACATTGCGCTCGATCCGCTCGAAGCCGACATTTGGTTCGACGGCACCCTCTTCCAGTACCCGGAAGTACCAGCCGGTAATGCGCTGCTCGGCGATGAACTGCGCCATGCCCTCGACCCCGAAGCGGTGGTCGATCTTCCAGCAGGGCGCGCGCGGTTGGGAAACCTGGATCGTGCTGTCGCCGAACCGGAAGACGTCGCCGATGGCCAGGGTGGCCTCGTCCCAATCAGCAACGGAGAGGTTCTCGCCAATCGAACCGGGAACCAGGAGATTGGCTGCGTCTGGAAATGCGAAGGCAAGCCTTGCATAGCTGGCAACGGCGTACTGGTGCAGGGCTTTCTCCGGGCCGCCATGCACCCGCCGGTCAGCCTGGGCATCCCCGGCCAAGCCATCCTTGCCGACCCAGACCGGCATGACCACTTCCTGCTTGAAGATCCCGGTCGGCTGGTTGTCCGGGGGGAGCGGCCGAATGCCGCCAAGGAAGATTTGGATCATCGGGGATTTGTATTCTCGTCGGCTTCCTGCATTTCCTGCAGAAGAAACCGTGTGAAAGGCTTGATATCGCCGTCGACGCTGGCGCTTTCGAGTGCCTCCATGTAGATATTCCGCCGCTTCACGCGCACCACCGTCCAAGGATAGCCGCCGGAGGCCAGCATGGCATTCAGCAGGAAACGACCGATGCGCCCGTTGCCATCGAAATACGGGTGGATGAACACGAACAGGTGATGCCCGAGCACGGCCCTCACGGCAGGTTCCGGCTCTTGCGACAGCAGGTCGAACAAGGACTGCATGGCGTCCACCAAGGCCTCTTTGGGCAAAGGGGTGTGCATCGAGTTCCGGATATAGACCGGACCGCTGCGATAGCCCGCCAGTTGGTGCGGTTCGAGAATGCCCAAGGTGACGGCCGGCGCAAAGAGTTCGCCATACCAGCGATGGTGATCGACATGCACGACTTCCCCGGGGTTCTTGCCGGCCAATATCGGGACGAGGCTCGCTTTCACCGCCTCGAAGGCTTGGAAGTAGCCCCGCGCCGCCAAGGCATCGCGGTCCTGTTTGTCTTCGCGATTACCCTCAGGATGCCAGCCCGACCGGGCGACACGCTCGATCAATGCGTCATTGACCTGGTAGCCTTCGATCGACAGGGAGTTGTAGGCATCCGCACGGTAACGATCGGCGACGTTGCGCAAATACGTTTCGGCGGATGCCGGCAACCCGGGCACCGGTGGAAATAGCGACAGGACATCGTCTCGCCATCCCGCCCAGAGCGACTGGAGTCGCATGACATAGGGCGACCGTTCCCGGGTAGAACCCAGCCTTGGCGCGGAGATCTCGAATGGATTGCTTTCGCGGATCACGTACTTTGCCTGCCGCATCGTCGTCAGAATGCGATCCGCCTCGTGGGGTCGGCCAGTGAACCGCAATGCGCCAGCCAACCGGCCAGCGGCAGCCGGCATACCTTCCCCCGCCAGCAACAGGATCAGCAGATCCGCCGGATCGCGCAGCAGTCCCAAGGCAATTTCGGCTTCGCGTGACAGGGTGCGGAAGGCTTGTGGCCCAAGCTTGCACAAGGTCTCTGGCAGTGGAAATAACTGAAGGTCGTCGACGACGTCACGTTTCTTGGGTAGGGCTTTTTCGTCGGGGTAGATCAGCAGGGAGGTGCCATGGGGAAGGTCGAGCACGGACGTGCCACCCTCCCGCGCGATGGCCGTCACTTGCCGCGGGATGACCGTACTGCGGGCGTGCAGTAGCAGCGAGGCTTCGGCGTTCAGGCAATAGTGCTTGCCAAAGCGTTTGCCCAAGTAGCCTGCAAGGAAGGACCAGAAGCTGGCATACCAGGCCGTCGAATCGCCTTCGCGATCCATCGGGTTGGCACACAGATACCAGCCCTTCATGACCGGACGCAGAAAACCCTCCTCGACCAGCAGGGCACGTTCTGCATCCTTGAGGTCGGTCGATTCGATCACGCCTCGCTGCTTATCTTGCAGTCGCTTGAGTGATTTCAGCGCCAAGGCGAGTTTCTGGTTGGGTTTCATGCTGTCGTTTTACTTTGTTAAAGCACCGTAATATTACTTTGTTTTAGATGCTTTAACAGCTGATCGGCTAAGCATTTCCAGTCTGGGAACAAGACATCCATGAAGCCGAACCGGCTCGTGTCGCGCATCCGCATCGGATACGGGGTAACGATAAGATCGGTCGTATTCTTGCTGGAGCGCACGGGCACGGAAGCCATCACGGCTCGATGTCGAATACGGCGATTTCGGGACGCGAAGCGAAGCGGATTTTAGCGACCGACGTTCCCAAGCCACGGGATACAGTCGTAGTTGCCAAATCCGTCGAGTCCCAAGAAGCACTCATCGATGCTATAGATTTCTTGGTCGGAAGAATATTGTCCCAACACTGACATCACTCGATTGCTCATGTCAGCATAGAGCGCATAGTTGCTGGAGAGGGCAATGATCCCGTGCTTCCTGGCAAGTTCCTTCATCTGGAACCAGGGGGTTCCCATCTTTACGCCGAGCGCCTTGACTTCATTGCTTCGCTCCACGGCGCATCCGTCGTTGTTGGAAAGTACAACAACGGGACGACGCTCTATCTTGGGATTGAACACCCGCTCGCAGGAGACGTAGAAGTTATTTCCGTCGATCAGAGCAATGGGCATCACACCACCTTGTGGACAGCCCAGCACACGACTCCCCACACTGCCAGTTCCTGTTCTGACCCGACGAGAATATCCCCATGCCCCGGACCATTCGAACGTAGCAGCACTCCCTCGGGCACACGACATATCTGCTTGACCATGAACTGACCATCGACCACCGCGATGACAACGCTACGGTCACCTGGTTCCCGGGAACGATCGACGACCAGAAGGTCTCCGTCATGGATGCCAAACCCAACCATCGAGTTACCCTGCACCCGCACGAAGAAGGTGGCCTCCTCTTGCTCGATCAGGTGTTCATCAAGGCTGAGTCGGGTTTCGACGTAATCAGTTGCTGGCGAGGGAAACCCTGCCGGTACCGGATTCACCAGCAGGGGACAGCCGGGCACATAGACCACTCCGGTTTCGGGAAACACCGGGCCACCGTGTCCTGCAGATTGGCCACGGGGCGCAAGGACTCCGCAGGCCATGGTCAGTGCCGATAACGTCGGATGAGGCCGACCAGGACGCCGAAGATTTCCAGCTTGCCCTTCGGCTGAATCACCGCATAGGCTGAATTGTGGGGCTTGAGCACCTTCTGCCCTCGTTCGGTGGCGAGCTCCTTGAGCGTGTAGTCGTTGTCAACGATAGCCACGACAAAGTCCCCATCCCTGGCCTCGGCAGACCGCTCAACCACCGCCAGATCCCCCTCATTGATACCGGCGTCACTCATCGAGTCACCTTTGACCGGTATCAGGACCGTCTGCGCAGGATCACGCACGACATACTCGTCGATCAGGAAGGGTTCGGCCGGGACCGCTTCAACAGCGACTGGATTGCCGGCCTGGACGCTGGCACCAACCAGTGCGCGCTCGAAAAATCGCGGGTTCGGCACCCACGCATCACCGTCGGGGGTACGGGTGACATAACCTTCCCCGGCTAGGCGCTCGATGAACTTCTTCGCTGCCGGAGTCGAGAATCCCATCAACTCCCCAATGCGCGCCAGAGACGGTATCCGGCGCGTCTCGGCGTAGTAGCTGCGAAGCTTGGCAAGGTGTTCGGGATCGCGGTTGAGGGAGCTCATGAATGTTTGCGCGTGGTTTATATCTATTAACCATCCTAGTTAATAAATATAAACCTGTCAATGCGCCCCATTCTTCGGGACTGAATCAACGGGTTGTGTTTCATAGGCCGAGAAAACCTCGCCGACGCGCTTGATGAAGCCGGAAGCGATGATGCAGATGACGATGTAGGCAATGAGATCGGTGGGCATGTCATGTCTCCGGGAAGTGATCGTGACGACATGATGCGGCCCATACTAGCTCATCAGATGATCCAGGCTAAACGCAGCATATTTACAGAACATTGCGCCTCGAAAACCTGCAAAGACCCTAGAAATAAGGTGTTTTCACCGCCATAACAGCGGGAAACCACTATTCAGGCACCCTGTAGGCTTGCAATCGGAATAATGTGTTCCGCATCCATCAACCATCTGGAGTCACCATGGCAACCAAGAAAGCCCCGGCCGCCAAGGCCAAAGCCCCCGCCAAGAAACCTGCTGCTGCCAAAGCACCGGCCAAGAAGCCCGCTGCTGCGAAGCCTGTCGCTGCCAAGCCAGCAGAGATGAAGCCGATCAAGGCAGCTCTGAACAAGACCACTCTGGTTGCCCATCTAGCCGAGAACTCGTGCGTCGAGCCCAAGGCCGTCAAGGCGGTGCTGGCCGCCCTCGAAGCCACCACCCTGGCCTCGATGAGCAAGAAGGGCATCGGCGAATTCACCCTGCCCGGCCTCCTGAAAGTCGTCGCTTTGAAGGTTCCAGCCAAGGCCAAGCGTTTCGGCAAGAACCCCTTCACCGGTCAGGAACAATGGTTCCCGGCCAAGCCCGCCTCGGTCAAGGTCAAGGTTCGCCCCCTGAAGAAGCTCAAGGACGCCGTCCTCTAATTCGCTGCCGAACGAAATGGGGCATGGCGCAGGCCATGCCCTGTTTTTTTATGTAAGCGGGAACAGAAAGGGGTTGGATCAGTTGTTTCCTGCCATTTCCCCGTCCCTTCGCTCCTAAAGTAAGCCGCTCAAAGCTCATACACAGGAGGGACCATGTCTTCACTTCATGTTGCCGATCATGTTCGCTGCCGGATGATCACCCCGGATGGCCCGTTGTCCATCACCGGCGAGATCGTCAAGATTTTCCCGGCAGGCCAAAGTCATTGGCTGCATGTCCGCCAGGGAGACGGTGCCGTGCGCATGGTCTACGAGGCCACGACGCAGATTGATGCTCTCGAGCTTGAGGCCACCTGAGACATTCAAGCATCTCCATGAACATCAACGTCGGCACAGACTTCCCGATTGGCCTTGGAACTCACCGCCATCGGGTCGAGTTTCTGTATCGAACGACCACGCCCCTCCTCGCCTATCTCAACCCGTGGGGTGGCGATCATGTACTGGTCATCAGGGATGGGCAAATTCTCGGTGTTGTCCAAAGGGACAAGCGTCCGATCTCGACGAAGCTACGGGAACGCATTGCCTTGTATCGCGGGAAACAACCCACTGAGGCTAGCGCTGACCACCTATCCGGCGATCCTGCACTTGCTGACTGCTGCGCGTAGTCAGCCCCTAATCCGTCGGATCAACCTAGAAACACCTACCAACTTGTCAATTCAGTTCTTTCGTATATCCGTCACTTCGAACACCCATGCCCACAGACCATCCGAGTCACGTAACCGGAAATGCGACAGGTATCCCGTGGCAATGAGTTGCCGACGTGCACTACTCCACATACCCAGACCAAGACCGAGCGCTTCCCGGATATTTTCCGAACCCAGCTTCCAACGGTCAGGGCGATTTACACAGTAAGCCGCGATGATCCGTGCAGTCGGGGAGAGTCGCGAGTCCTCAAGGACACGATCAACAGCGCCGTCAGATTGGCTAATGGGCTCCCTGATGTAGGCCTGCTTCTTCATGTAACGATCCCTGCCTCCCGATGCATATCCTCATTAGTGGCAGTCTTGGCATGCTTGATATACATGATGGCTTTGACCAGATGACTTGCCTCTCGTCGGATGTCGGCTAACTGAGTCTCGGTTTCTTCCACCTTATCCTTTGCCCAGTCAGGTGACAGGGTTAGCAATTTCGACAAGGTATAGCCATAGACATCTTTCGGCTTGGTGATCTGTCGCCTGACAGATCGCCTACCGCCTTTAGATGACGATCCATACCATCTGACCTCGCACCAGTCAGCTCGAATGGAGTTACCCGTAAGAATGCACCGAACTTGGAGCCTACTTTTGCTTTCCCATCCAGGTAGCTTCGGTTCCATTGCTTTCACATGCTTCCAGTAAGCATCAACGACTGCTTCACCTCGGTCTTGCAGTTGCTTGATGCGCATCTCAAGTAGTTCAATCGCATCCTCGTGGTGGCGTACCTGAACAGTGGCATCAGCCATGTGTATTAGCTCCCTTTACCTTGTGCAATCGGATAGCTGATTGCACCAGAAGATGTCGCCCAGCATCGATCAGAGCTAGTCGCTGTCGTATTCATAGGAGCAATCCACCCCCGGATTGCTCCTCCTGAAATCGACTCCTTTCGATCAATACCTGCCCAGTCG
>JAIFMO010000115.1 GCA_020048435.1 Sulfuritalea sp. | reverse complement strand
ACTCAGGAGGTCTCACGCGGCTTGCTGGAAGACGCCGGGCTGGTGGTTGACCTCGCCGAGGATGGCCGGCAGGCGCTCGATCTGGCCAAACAAAATACCTACGCCCTGATCCTGATGGACATGCAGATGCCGGTGATGAATGGTGTCGAAGCCACTCAGGCGATCCGGGCAGACTCCCTGAACCGCAGTACCCCGATCCTGGCGATGACGGCGAATGCATTCGACGAGGATCGTCAGGCCTGCGTCGATGCCGGTATGAACGACCATATCGCCAAGCCGGTCGTTCCGGATAGGCTTTATGAAACCTTGCTGGCGTGGTTGGAAAAACGCAACGGTTTGCCTACTTGACCGCGGCGAGGTGCTGGACGTACTTGGTGACGCCCTGTTCCACCGTGGCGAATTCGTCGGTATAACCGGCGGCGCGCAGGGCGCTGTTATCGGCGCGGGTGTAGCTCTGATATTTTCCCCTGAGCGCATCGGGAAAGGGGATGTACTCGACGATGCCCTGCTCGACCATCTGCGCCAGCGACAGCGCCGGCTTGTTTTCAAGCGCCCGACAGGCATTCACCGTCGAATGGGCGATGTCGTTGAAGGGCTGGGCGCGACCGGTGCCAAGGTTGAAAATGCCTGATTTTTCCGGATTATCGAGGAAAAACATGTTTACCTTGACCACGTCCTCGATAAAGACGAAATCGCGGCTTTGCTCGCCGTTGGCGTAACCATTGCAACCCTCGAACAACTTGACCTTGCCGGACTCGCGATACTGGTTGAAGTGATGGAAGGCTACCGAGGCCATGCGGCCCTTGTGCTGTTCGCGCGGGCCGTAGACATTGAAGTAGCGGAAACCAACGACCTGCGAAGAAAAGTCGGCGCTAGCGGCACGGCGTCTAACCACCTGGTCGAACAGAAATTTCGAGTAGCCATAGACGTTAAGCGGCCCCTCGTGCTCGCGCGACTCCTTGAAGACGCTGCCGCCGCCATAGACCGAGGCCGAGGAGGCGTAGAGGTAGGCCGCCTCCTGGTCGAGGCAGAAGTCGAGTAAGGTACTGGAGTAGCGGAAGTTGTTATCCATCATGTAGCGGCCGTCGGTCTCCATGGTGTCGGAGCAGGCGCCTTCATGAAAAATGGCCTCGACCGCGCCATCGAAATAGCCGTCCTCGATCAATTCAAGGAATTCCTCCTTACCGAGGTAGTCGGCAATCTCGCAATCGGTCAGGTTCTTGAACTTGTCGGCCTGCTTGAGGTTGTCGACAGCAATGATGTTGTCGATGCCCCGCGTATTGAGGGCCTTGACGATATTGGCGCCGATAAAGCCGCAGGCGCCGGTGACAACGTAATACACGGACATAGTGAGCCTTTCAGTTCGTCTGTCTTTCAGTTCTGCCGCAACTCGTGCAATTCGTCGAGCGAGCAGGTGGCGGTGCCGAGCTTGCCAACGACAATACCGGCGGCGCGGTTGGCGAGTTTCATTGCCGCCGCCAGCCCCAGCCCGCTGGCCAACATGACGGCAAGCGTGGCGATGACCGTATCGCCGGCGCCGCTGACATCATAGACCTCGCGCGCCAGCGCTGGTTCGTGCAGGGCGCCAGCGGCGGAAAACAGCGTCATGCCCTCTTCCGAGCGCGTCACCAGCAGGGCTTCCAGGCCAAGGTCCTCGCGCAGGCGCTCGACGCGCGAAGCAAGGTCGGCTTCACTGCTCCAGCGGCCGACGACCTGGCGCAATTCGGCGCGATTGGGCGTCAGCACCGTGGCGCCGGCATAGCGGGCGTAATCCTCGCCCTTGGGATCAACCAGCACGGGCTTGTTGGCGGCGCGGGCGAGGCGAATCATGTCGGCAATGTGCGTCAGGCCACCCTTGCCATAGTCAGAGAGAATCACCACGTCGCAACTGCCCAGGCGCTCCTCGAACTCGGCCAGCTTGGCCTTGAGCACTTCATGCGCGGGCCAGTTTTCGAAGTCGATGCGCAGCAATTGCTGCTGGCGGCCAAGCACGCGCAACTTGACCGTGGTGTTGAGCTGGGCGTCTTCGTGCAGGCTGGCATCGATATTGGATGTCGCCAGCAACCGCGCCAGCGTCTGGCCAGCCTCGTCGGCGCCCACCACCGACAGCAGCCCCGTCCGCGCCCCCAGCGCCGCGCAGTTGCGGGCGACGTTGGCCGCGCCGCCCGGCCGCTCCTCGGTACGTTCGACCTTGACCACCGGCACCGGCGCTTCGGGCGAAATGCGCGACACCTCGCCAAACCAGTAGCGGTCCAGCATGACATCGCCGACGATAAGAACGCGGGCGGAACGGGTCGCGGGAATCGCCTGTGTGCTCATTTGCGACCAATGGCGAAGTATTCGAGCCCGGCCGCGCGCGGATGGGCTGGATCGTAGAGATTACGACCGTCGAAGATCACCGGGATCTTCAGTTTGGCCTTGATCACATCGAAATCGGGGGCACGAAACTCTTTCCACTCGGTCACGATGGCCAGCACGTCGGCGCCTTCGAGCGCGTCCATCGGGTTTTTCGCGTAGGACAGGCGCGGTTCGTCGCCGTAGATGCGCTGCGCTTCATGAGTCGAGACGGGGTCATAGGCGCGAACTTGCGCCCCGCGCTTGAACAGTTCGCCGATCAAAACCCGGCTGGGCGCCTCGCGCATGTCGTCCGTATTGGGCTTGAAGGCCAGCCCCCACAGGGCAATGGTCTTGCCGGAGAGGTCTGCGCCGAGACGCTTGACGATCTTGTTGACCAGCACATATTTCTGCTCTTCGTTGGCGTCCTCGACCGACTGGAGAATCTTGAGGCCCTGCCCGGCTTCGCGCGCGGTGCGCACCAGCGCCTGCACATCCTTGGGAAAACAGGAACCGCCGTAGCCGCAACCAGGATAGAGAAAGTGGTAGCCAATGCGCGGGTCGGAGCCAATGCCCTGGCGTACCAGTTCGATGTCGGCGCCCAGCTTCTCGGCCAGATTGGCCAGTTCGTTCATGAAGCTGATGCGGGTGGCCAGCATGGCGTTGGCGGCATATTTCGTCAATTCAGCCGAACGCACGTCCATGACGATCAGACGCTCGTGGTTGCGCTGGAACGGGGCGTAGAGTTGCCGCATCATGTCGGCCGCACGGGCATCGGCCACGCCGACGACGATGCGGTCGGGCTTCATGAAATCATCGACGGCGGCGCCTTCCTTGAGGAATTCAGGATTGGAAACGACGCTGTAGTCAATGGCGGCTGCGCGCGCCTTGAGTTCCTGCTGAATCGCCTCGCTGACCTTGTCGGCCGTGCCAACCGGCACGGTGGATTTATCGACCACGACCTTGTAGCCGTCCATGTGTTTGCCGATACTGCGCGCGGCGGCGACGACATATTGCAGGTCAGCCGAGCCATCCTCGTCGGGCGGCGTGCCGACGGCGATGAACTGGATGGTGCCGTGGGCGACGGCGGCCTTGACGTCGGTGGTAAAGCGCAGACGGCCGGCGGCGACATTCTTCTTCACCATGGCCTCAAGGCCCGGTTCGTAAATCGGGATGCCACCCTCATTGAGAATGCGGATCTTGTCGGCGTCGACATCAAGGCAGAGCACGTCGTTGCCGACATCGGCGAGACAGGTGCCGGAGACCAGACCAACGTAGCCGGTACCGATAACGGTGATTTTCATAATTCGGATTTCCTCAAGAAATCAAGTCGCTGCATCAAATCATTAAGGGGCTAAATCAAATTCTTCGGTACGCTTGGGCGGGTAGGTTTCCCACTTGCCGCAGGCGGGACAGCGCCAGTGGAACTGGCGCGCCTTGAAGCCGCAGTGGTCGCAGCGATAGCGCGCCACCCGGCGGGTGTGATTGTGGATGAGATTCTTGACCAGTTCGAGATCGTTCCGCCGCTCCGGCGGTGCCACCAGCACCTGCGCTTCGAGCAGTTTATCGAGCCCGAGCAGGGTCGGATTACGCTTCAACTCGGCGCGTACCAACTGGTAAGCCCGCTCCGGGCCGCCGAATTCGAGTTCGGCGCGAAAGGTGGTATCGAGCAGATCGATCGAAGGATGGCGTTCGAGATAGCCCCGTAGCAGTTGCAGTCCCTGCTCGGCGCGACCGGCCTGGCGATGGGCTTCCATCAGTTTGTCCGCCGCCAGCGACAGATATACCGGACTTTGCTGCTCGATACGCTTCCAGGCATCGATGGCCGCTTCGATGTCACCCTGCCCCACGGCCAGTTCGCCTTGCAGCAGCGTGGCGCGCACGCATTTTCGGCTGACCCGGAGGGCATCGTCCAGCCGCTGCCGCGCCGCATCAATCCGGCCATGCAATAGCTCGCTCGACTCCAGTTCGCAATGGAACTGGGCGATTTCCTTTTGCCACATGTGATCGGCGTGATCGGGCAAGGCCTCGGCCACGGTGATGGCCTTGGCCCATTCCTTTTCCTGTTGGTAGATCTCGATCAGCGCGCGCAGGGCTTCTTCGTCGCGCGGGGTGTCGCGTAGCTTGAGGAAAATATCTTCGGCGCGGTCGAGCAAACCCGCCTTGAGATAGTCCTGACCGAGTTCGGACAATGCATGCAGACGCTGCCCGTCCGACAATTCGCTCTGTGTTCCTTCACGCTCGACGAGATTCTGATGAACGCGAATGGCGCGGTCGGTCTCGCCACGGCGACGGAACAGGCTGCCCAGCGCGAAATGCAGTTCGATGGTCTCGGGATCGATGCGGGCCGCTTCAAGAAAGGCCTCGATGGCCTTGTCCGGTTGCTCGTTCAGCAGAAAATTGAGGCCTTTGAAATAGGATCGCGGCAGAGCGCGCGATTCACGGATGACGTGGCGGATGTCGATACGCGCGGCGACCCAGCCCAGCCCGAAAAAAAAGGGCAGAACCAGCAACCACCACAGTTCGATTTCCATCACGCCAGCCAATCAAGACACAATTCGTCGCATCGGCCGCAGCGTAAGCTTACTTTACACATGATCTTTGGCACCGCTGGTCAATTGCTGATGCAACCGGGTCAGTTCGCGGCGCTGCCGCGTCCACACCCCCAGCATCGCGGCCAATCCAACGATAACACCCGCCGTAAACGCCCCGAGCAGCACCAGCGACAACGGCGCCTGCCAATGCTGGTCGAGGAAGAATCGCAAATCGACAGAGGAACTGTTCTTGATGCCGAGACCGAACAGCACGATGAAAATCGCTCCCCGCAACAGCCAAAGCAGCAGTTTCATCGCCTGACCTCATGTGAAAAGCGGGCGGTTCCCGCAAGAGATACCGCCCGCCCTATTTTGCATCCAGCCACTACGCTATTCCTGATGATCGACGCGTTCGCGCAGTTCCTTGCCAGCCTTGAAGTGCGGTACGTGCTTGGCCGGCACCTCGACTCGCTCCCCCGACTTGGGGTTGCGGCCGACGCGCGGTGGCCGGTGATTGAGCGAGAAACTGCCAAAACCGCGAATCTCGATACGATCGTTACGGGCAAGCGCCGCAACCATCGCATCGAGTATCACCTTGACGGCGAAATCGGCATCCTTCGCCACCAACTGGGGAAAACGAACCGCCAGCCGGGCGATCAACTCGGATTTGGTCATGACAAATCGGGCTGTCAAGCGGGCTTATTGCTGGTTGAGCTTGGCCTTGAGCAGCGCGCCGAGGTTGGTCGTGCCGCTGCTCGCAGATGAGCTTTCCGATGCCAACTTGCTCATGGCTTCGCTCTGCTCGACCTGATCCTTGGCCTTGATCGAAAGATTGACTGAGCGCGACTTGCGGTCGACGTTGGTCACCAATGCCTCGATGGTATCGCCCACTTTCAGGTGCTGCGACAGGTCTTCGATGCGGTCACGCGAGAACTCGGACGCACGCAGATAGCCGTCCATGTCGCCGCCGATTTCGACCACCGCGCCACGGGCATCGACACTCTTGATGGTGCCCTTGACGATGCTGTTTTTATCGTGGGTGGCGACGAAACTGGTGAAGGGGTCGCCTTCCATCTGCTTGACACCCAGCGAAATGCGCTCTTTTTCGACGTCGATCGACAGCACCACGGCCTCGACTTCGTCACCCTTCTTGAAGTTCTGCTTGGCTTCTTCGCCGGTCACGGACCAGGACAGGTCGGATAGATGCACCAGACCATCGATACCGCCGGGCAGGCCGATGAAGATGCCGAAGTCGGTAATCGACTTGATGGCGCCACGGACCTTGTCGCCCTTCTTGTGGTTCATGGCGAAGTCGTCCCACGGATTGGCCTGGCACTGCTTCATGCCGAGGCTGATGCGGCGGCGCTCTTCGTCGATTTCGAGGATCATCACTTCGACTTCGTCGCCCAGCTGGACAACCTTGGAAGGATGAATGTTCTTGTTGGTCCAGTCCATCTCGGAGACATGCACCAAGCCTTCGATGCCTTGCTCGATTTCAACGAACGAACCGTAGTCGGTCAGATTGGTAACCTTGCCGAACAGGCGGGTGCCGGACGGGTAGCGACGGGCGATTCCTACCCACGGATCTTCGCCGAGCTGCTTCATGCCGAGGGAAACGCGGTTCTTTTCCTGGTCGAACTTAAGCACCTTCGCCGTGACTTCGTCGCCGACGTTAAGCACTTCGGACGGGTGACGCACGCGACGCCAGGCCAGATCGGTGATATGCAGCAGGCCATCGATGCCGCCGAGGTCGACGAAGGCGCCGTAGTCGGTGATGTTCTTGACGATGCCCTTGATGATGGTGCCTTCCTGGAGGTTTTCCAGCAACTTCTGGCGCTCTTCGCCCATGCTGGCTTCCAGCACGGCACGGCGCGACAGCACCACGTTGTTACGCTTGCGGTCGAGCTTGATGACCTTGAATTCGTATTCCTTGCCTTCAAACGGGGTGGTGTCCTTGACCGGGCGGGTATCGACCAGCGAACCCGGCAGGAAGGCGCGAATACCGTTGATCATGACCGTGAGGCCACCCTTGACCTTGCCGGTGATCATGCCCTTGACCAGAATGCTGTCGGTCAGCGCCTTGTCGAGGTCGTTCCAGGCGGCGATGCGCTTGGCCTTGTCGCGGCTCAAACGGGTCTCGCCGTAGCCGTCTTCCAGCATTTCGATGGCGACCAGAACAAAATCGCCCGGCTTGGCTTCGACTTCGCCACGGTCGTTCTTGAATTCTTCGGCCGCGATGAACGATTCGGACTTGAGACCGGCGTTAACGACAACGAAATTCTGATCGACGCGAACGACTTCGGCGGTGATGACTTCACCGGCGCGCATCTCTTGACGCGACAGGCTTTCCTCAAAGAGGGCGGCGAAGGATTCGAATTCGGGGGCGGTATTTTCGGCGGGGGCAGCGGTAGCGGACATGAACACTTTCATTTGCCACGCGGGGTGGCGGGTTGGTTAAAAAACTATGCGGCCAAGGCTAGGACCATCAGGTCACAAGCCCTTGCCACTCCTGGCGCGGCAGCTTCCGGCGGACAATGTCCATTACGGCGGCAACCGATTCTTCTATGCCCAGCGGCGTGGTATCCACCAACTCGGCACCTTCGGCCTGTTTGAGCGGTGCGACGCTTCTGGCTGCGTCGCGGGCGTCGCGCTCGCGCAAGTCCTGTAAAAGGGTCGGCATATTAGCAGGCATTCCCTTTTCGATCAACTGTTTATAGCGACGTTCGGCGCGCGCTGCCGCCGATGCGGTCAGAAACACCTTCACCGGCGCTTCGGGGAAGACCACCGACGCCATGTCGCGCCCATCGGCCACCAGTCCCGGCAGCCGGCGATAAGTGCGCTGGCGTTCCAGCAAGGCCGTGCGCACGGCCGGTAGCGCCGCCACTTTCGATGCGCCAACGCCAATCGCTTCGGCCCGGATTGCCTCGGTTACGTCATCGCCGGCCAGCAGGATGCGCTCCCCCGGAAATTCCGCCGGCAGGGCGGCCGCCACGGCCGCTTCATCGTCCAGCGCCACCCCGGCGCGGGTTGCAGCCAGGGCGGTAAGCCGATAAAGCGCGCCACTATCAAGAAAATGAAAGCCGAGCGCCGCCGCCACGCGCTGTGCCACCGTGCCCTTGCCCGAGGCTGAAGGGCCGTCGATGGCAATTACGGGCGCCACGATCTGTTCGAATGCCATGAAATACTCCGGAAAAGTTTTTGCCACACAGCCAGGGTCGTTGATGCGCACCGGCATGCCACCCAGCGCGGCCAGCGAAAAGCACATCGCCATGCGATGGTCGTCATAGGTGTCGATAGTGGCAAGGGTGTCGATGGTAGCGTTGTCCGAAAAAGTCGGCGCTAGCGATACGGCTGGTGGCGTGACCCCCAGGTAATCAGCCCCCTCCTCCACCGTTGCGCCAAATTTGCGCAATTCGGTCGCCATCGCGGCGATGCGGTCGGTTTCCTTTACCCGCCACGAGGCGATGTTGCGCAAGGTGCAGCAGCCGTCGGCAAACAGCGCCATCACGGCCAGGGTCATCGCGGCGTCGGGAATGTGATTGAGGTCGAGATCGAATGCTTTCAGCTTGCCGCTGGCCGGCGCGCGGGCTTCGATGAAGTTGTCACCCATCTCGATTTGCGCACCCATCGCGGTCAGTGCCTCGACAAAACGCACATCGCCCTGAATGCTGCCCCGACCAACGCCCTCGACCCGCACCGGCCCGCCGCCAATGGCGCCCGCCGCGAGAAAATACGAGGCGCCCGACGCATCGCCCTCGATATGCACCAGGCCCGGGCTGCGGTAGCGCTGGCCGGCGGCGATGGCAAAGTGTTGCCAGCCCTCGCGCCGCACCGTCACGCCAAAGCGCGCCATCAAATTCAGCGTGATCTCGATGTAGGGCTTTGAGATCAATTCCGTCGTCACCTCGATCGTCGCCGCCTCACCCGTCAGCGGCAAGGCCATCAGCAGCGCGGTAAGGAACTGCGACGAAACATCGCCGCGCACGCGAATCGGCGTGGCGAGATTAAGCGTTGCCGGAAAAATATCCAGCGGCGGAAAGCCCTGGTTGCCGCTGTAGCGGACATCGGCGCCGATCTGGCGCAAGCCATCGACCAGATCGCCTATCGGTCGTTCGTGCATACGCGGTACGCCAGAGAGGCGGTAATACCCACCGCACAGCGCCAGCACGGCCGTCAGCGGGCGAAAGGCGGTGCCGGCGTTGCCAAGAAACAGTTCGCCCTGTTTCACCGGAAAGACGCCGCCGCAGCCTGTCACCCGCACGCTGTTCATCCCGCATGCCGTAACGCCAGCGCCGACTTTTTGCAGCGCCGCGATCATCACCCGGGTATCGTCGGAATCAAGCAGGTCGCGAATCTCGGTCACGCCTTCGGCCAGCGCGGCCAGCAGCAGCATGCGGTTGGAGATGCTTTTCGAGCCCGGCAAGCGTACACAGCCAGCAGCGCGCCCGAGGGCGGGAAGGTCGAGAAAGGTCATGGCAACGCGGGGAAAAAACGGGAAAGAGGAAAGGAGAACGGCGCGCATGATACTCCGCCGCACGGGAGCGAATTCCGCACGACCGATTTCTTGTAAGATGCCCGGCAAGGCGCGTCTGGCCGCCGCAGGGAGTTTCCTATGTCACTTTCCGCCATCATCGTCGATGATTCCGAAATCAACCTGACGCTGTTCAAGCATCTTGTCGCGAAAATCGACGGGCTGGCGCCGCGCTGCTTCTCCGTTTCGGCCGAGGGATTGGCCTGGTGCGAGCAGAACGAAGTCGATATCGTCATCGTCGATTACATGATGCCGGCGCCCGATGGCATCGAATTCATCCGCCGCCTGCGCGCCATCCCGGGCCGGGAAGACATCCCGGCGGTAATGGTGACCGCCAACGATCAGAAGGAAGTCCGCTACGCCGCGCTGGATGCCGGCGCCACCGATTTTCTGACCAAACCGGTCGACAAGAACGAATTCATCGCCCGTGTCGGCAACATGGCGCGATTGCGCACGGGCCAAAAGCTGCTGGGCGACCGCGCCGCCCATCTCGCCGCCGAAGTAGCCCGGGCGACAACCACCATCGTCGAGCGCGAGCGGGAAACCATCTTCCGCCTGGCGAAAGCGGCCGAATATCGCGACCCCGAAACCGGCGCTCACATCACGCGCATGGCCCACTATTCGCGTTTGATTGCCGCCAAAATCGGATTGCCCGAAGCGGAGCAGCAGTTGATATTCGAAGCCGCGCCCATGCACGACATCGGCAAGGTGGGCACGCCCGACATGATCCTGCTCAAGCCGGGGCGCCTGACCGAAGAAGAATTTGCTGTGATGAAACTGCATGCCAGCATCGGCCACAGCATCCTGCACGGCAGCACCTCGCCCATCCTGCAGGCGGCGGCGATCATTGCCCTCGCCCATCACGAGAAGTTCGACGGCAGCGGTTATCCCGGCGGGTTGGCGGGTGCAGACATTCCATTGCACGGGCGCATCGTTGCCGTGGCCGACGTTTTCGATGCCCTCACGTCGGAGCGCCCCTACAAAAAAGCCTGGGAAGCAGACAAGGCCCGCGCTTTTCTGCACGAACAAAGCGGCCAGCACTTTGATCCGGCCTGCGTTGCAGCCTTCGACTCGGTGTGGAACGCAGCCCAGTCGATCCGCGAAGAATATCAAGATTCGGAAGAAATCAACGGCTGAACGCCAACGGGGGAAGATCATGCAAACACAGCAACTCGTACTCAAAACCGCAACCGACGCCGCGCCAAAACTCGCCACGCTGGCTGCCCTGCAGCCAGGGCTGGTACTGGTGTTCGGTGCGCCGAATTTCTTTACCGACGACGCATTTATCGGACTGCTCGCCACCACCTTCCCGGAGGCCATCCGGATTGGCTGTTCGACCGCGGGCGAAATCACCGCGCGCGGCGTCGGCGAAAACACCTGCGTGGTCACCGCCGTGCGTTTTGACCATGCCACCACGCTGCGCGCGGCCAGCACCACGCTGGCCGACATGGCCGATTCCCGTGGCGCCGGCGAACGACTGGCGGCGCATTTTCTGACGAAACAAGCGACGGAAAACCAAGCGACGGGAAACTTGGCGCCACCCATGATCGACGTACAGGCGGTCATGGTGTTCGGCCAGGGACTGAATATCAACGGCAGCGCGCTGATCGACGGCATGAGCGCCGTGCTTGGCGACAGCGTAACGATTACCGGCGGACTGGCCGGCGACAACGGCGCCTTTGCCCGTACCTGGGTGCTGGGGCAGGAAGGCGCGTCGGATCGCGCGATAGTCGCCGTTGCCCTGGCGGGAGAGCGGCTCAGCCTGGCGCATGGCTCCTTTGGCGGCTGGGAACCCTTCGGCCCCGCCCGCAAGGTAACGCGCTGCGCCGGCAACGTATTGTTCGAACTTGACGGCGAACCGGCCCTCGCCGTCTACAAACACTACCTGGGCTCCTACGCCAAGGACCTGCCGGCCTCCGGCCTGCTGTTTCCCTTCGCCATGCTGGGCGAAGATCGCAACGCCATCGGCCTCATCCGCACCATTCTCGGCATCAATGAAGCGGACGGCAGCCTGGTGCTCGCGGGCGAAATCCAGGCCGACGGCTATCTCAAGCTGATGCATGCCTCCACCGACAAACTGGTCGATGGCGCCGAAGCCGCCGCCAAGGCCGCCATCGCGATGCAGCGCGCGCCGGGCGGGCTGGCGGTGCTGGTCTCCTGCGTCGGCCGCAAACTGGTAATGGGCGACCGCATCGACGACGAAATCGAAGCAGTCGGTAGCGTGCTGGGCGCCAATACCGTGCTCACCGGCTTCTATTCCTACGGCGAAATCAGCCCCTTTGCACCGGGCGTCGCCTGCAAACTGCACAACCAGACCATGACCATCACCTGCATCGGCGAGAAATAGCCGGCCCGATGCACAAGACACTCCAGCGCCAGTTGCGCCGTCACCTGGACATCCAGGATGAAGACGCGCTGACCGCGATCTTTTCTCAATTCGCCGCCAGCGCGCCGGGGCAGACGCTCACACCCGAAGTGGCAGCGGCCCTCGCCCACCTGCCCGAATTGCTGGAGCGCATCGGCGCCAGTTACGAGCACTACGACCGCGAACTTGAACTGCGTTCGCGCAGCCTCGATATCAGTTCCGAAGAACTGACCGGAACCAATGAAAAACTGCGCGACGAGCTTGCCAGCCGCGAACGCGCCATCCGCGCGCTACAGGAAACCGCCAACACCCTGCAAGCCGAATTGGGCTGGGAAGGCTCGGCCGAAAGTAGCGACGATCTCGATAAATTGACCGAAGTCATTGCCGGTCTGGTCAAATATCGTGAAGAAAGCCAGCGCGAGTTGCAAGCCACGCATCTCGCGCTGGAAAACCAGAAATTCGCGATGGACCAGCACGCCATCGTCAGCATCACCGATCCCCTCGGCACCATCCTCTACGCCAACGACAAGTTTTGCGAAATCAGTGGCTTCAGCCGCGAAGAATTGCTCGGGCACAACCACCGCATCGTTGGCTCGGGCACGCATTCGCGCGAGTTTTTCACTGAAATGTGGCAGACCGTCACCGCCGGCAAGGTCTGGCGCGGCGAGGTCTGCAACCGCGCCAAAAATGGCCAGTTGTATTGGGTGGCAGCCACCATCGTGCCCTTCCTGGATGATCTGGGCCGCCCTTACCAATACGCCGGCATTCGTACCGACATCACCGAGCGCAAGCAGGCCGAGCAGGAAATCATCAAGGCGAAAGATGCCGCCGAGGCCGCCAACAAGGCCAAGAGTGAATTTCTCGCCAACATGAGCCATGAAATCCGCACGCCGATGAACGGCATCATCGGCATGACCGAACTGGCGCTCGACACCCCGCTCAACGACGACCAGGGCGAATATCTGCGCATCGTCAAATCTTCCGCCGAATCGCTGATGACCATCATCAACGACATCCTCGATTTCTCCAAGATCGAGGCCGGCAAACTGCTGATGGAGCAAACCTCGTTCAATCTCGCCGAAGTCGTCGGCGACACGCTCAAGACACTGGCGCTGCGCGCCCACCAGAAGCAGCTTGAACTGGTCCTGGATTTGGCGCCCGACCTGCCAGTGTGGGTAATTGGCGATCCCAGCCGGTTGCGGCAGGTGCTGGTCAATCTCATCGGCAACGCCCTCAAGTTCACTGCCCGGGGCGAAGTGGTGCTCAGGCTGCGGCGCGCCGACACCGCCCGCAATCTGATCGAATTCGCTGTCAGCGACAGCGGCATTGGCATCCCGGCCGAAAAGCTGAAGGTGATCTTCGAAGCCTTTGCCCAGGAAGACAGTTCGACGACCCGGAAATATGGCGGCACCGGGCTGGGCCTGACCATTTCGGCGCGCTTGGTCGAAATGATGGGCGGCAATCTCTGGGTCGCAAGCGAAGTGGGCCGCGGCAGTACTTTCTTTTTCACCGCGAACCTGGCCCGCTGCGGCGAAGTGCGCGCGCCGCCCCCGCTGGATGCACGGCTACTGGAGGGAATGGCGGTGCTGGTGGTCGACGACAACGCCGTCAATCGTCGCGTGCTAGACGACACCCTGCGCCAGTGGGGCTTGCGCGTGACCCTGGCCGAGCATGGCCAACAGGCCCTGGCCTGCCTGGCTACGCCCGAAGCCGAATTCGACCTGGTGCTGCTTGACGCGCTGATGCCGGAAATGGACGGCTTCGCATGCGCGACCGCCATCGGCAAAATGGTGCTGGCAAAGCGCCCGCTCATGTTGATGCTGTCGTCGGCCGGCATGAAGGACGATGTCGCCCACTGGCGCACGGCCGGCATCGCCGCCTACGTAGCCAAGCCCATTTTGCAGGCCGAACTGCACGAAACCCTGCTGCACGCCCTCGGCAAGGCCACCAAAGCGCCGGTGGTAGCCACCCAGCAGCGGCTTGAAACGCCGGCGCTGGCGCCCATGCGCCTGCTGCTGGTCGAGGACCACCCGGTCAACCAGAAGCTGGCGATCAACCTGCTGGAAAAATGGGGGCACAACGTCACCCTGGCCAACAATGGCGAGGAAGCGCTGGAATTCCTGCGTGGCGAGCGATTCAATCTGGTGCTGATGGATGTGCAGATGCCGGTGCTCGACGGGCTCACCGCCACCCGCCGCTTCCGCGCCACTGAAAGCGGCCCGCGCACCCCCGTGATCGCCATGACCGCCAACGCGATGGAAGGCGACCGCGACACCTGTATCGCCGCGGGCATGGACGACTACATCTCGAAACCGGTGCGTCAGAGCGAACTGCTCAACGTTCTGGCACGCCATCATCCGGCGGGCATTCAACTGCCGCCCGCTGCCGTACCGCTAGCGCCGACTTTTCACGCAGGCTTCGATTTTGCCGCGGCTCTTACCGACGTCGACGCTGAAATCGTCACCATCGTCGGCGAAACCTTTCTGAACGAATGTCCGCTTGACATCGCCCGCCTGCGCGACGCCTTGGCCCGCGCCGACCACGAGGTGCTCAAGCGCACCGCGCACAGCCTCAAGAGTTCCTGCGCCATTTTCGAGGCGCAACCGATGGTCGAGAATGCCCGGATGATCGAGCAGATGGCTCCCGATGCCGCCTGGAGCCTGGCCGGAGAACTGATCGACCGCCTCGAAGCCGACTACGCCGAACTCGCCACCGCCCTGCGCAAGGTAATGACGGGCTAAAGGCTTTCTGTTGCGACGGTGCCATCCCCGCGGGTCAGGAACCCGATCAAGGCATCCAGCGAGATCAGTTTTGCTTCGTTTGATCCGCAGCGGATGGTGCGGCTGTCCTCGGCATCAGCCGCCACCACGAGCAATGACGCCTCCGGGTAATGCCGCGCAAAGGCCGTCAAACCAGGAAAATCGTCACCGCGATAACGCCACTTGCACTCGATGGCCAGCGGTGGAGCGCCGCGCCGTTCAATCACAAAATCGACCTCGTGGCCCTGCTTGTCTCGCCAGTAGCGGATTTCCCGGTTTTGCAGGCGGGCATGGAGTTCATTGAGCACGTAGTGTTCCCACAACGCGCCATGATCCTCCGGACGCAGCGCACGCCAACCGCGCCACATGCAGACGAAGCCGGTATCGAAACCATAGACCTTCGGCGCCGCCACGATTTCCGCGGCGCGACGATGACTGAACGGGCGCACCACATGCACCACATGGGTCGCCTCCAGCACCGCCAGATAATTGTTCATGGTCGGACGACTGGCCTCGCACTCGCGGGCAAAGCGTGTCGCTTCGTACATCCCACCGCTCTGCACCAGCAGCAGTTCGAGAAACTTTAGAAAAGTGTGGCGCTTTTCCAAGCGGAACAACTCCTGAATATCGCGTGCCCAGTAGGCATCCAGCCACTCCTGGTAACCGCGCTCGTCCGCTTCCTTGGCAACGAAAAACGGTGGCAGGCCGCCACGATGCAAACGCTGCTCCAATGTGCCGCCAAAGGCCGTCACATCCATCGATATCATCGGTGTCAGCCAGAGGTTTTCCTTGCGGCCGGTCAACGTGTCGCGAAACCGCGCGGAGGCGCCCAACGTGGACGAGCCCGTTGCCAGCACTCGCGTTCCGGGGAAATGATCCGCCGCGATCTTGAGCAACTCCGACGGATCGGGCAGGCGATGAATCTCGTCCAGCACCACCCGGCGCCCGGCCAGATCGCGCAGGAACAATTCCGGGTCTGCTAGGCGCCGCCGCACGCTGGGCAGT
The DNA here is from genome assembly GCA_020048435.1 of Sulfuritalea sp. Lineage (GTDB taxonomy): Bacteria > Pseudomonadota > Gammaproteobacteria > Burkholderiales > Rhodocyclaceae > Sulfurisoma. The sequence continues at coordinate 328 of JAIFMO010000115.1, read as the reverse complement.
TCGCAATCAAAATAGTCGATGTCCGGCAGCGCCAGACACAACTGCGTCTTTCCTGCCCGGCGCACCCCGGATAGCCAGATCACCGACCGACGCTGCCAAGCGGCCTCGATGCATTCCAGCCAATATGATCGACTAAACATGCATAATTATTGCATTTGGTCATACCAAACGCAATCGTGATGCGCCTTTAGTGTCAATATGTTTTTACCGTCAATGCGCCTTCAATGCATTCAGAGGCTCACTCACCGACAATTGACGGGCTGCTGCCAGTTCAGGCCGGGGCCGCATACGCCAGCACCGCATCTGCCGGCACCGGACGGGAGAACAG
>JAIFMO010000235.1 GCA_020048435.1 Sulfuritalea sp. | reverse complement strand
GGCCGTGCAGTGGATCGATTCGCGCCAGCGCCTGGCCGGCATGCGGGACGAATTTGCCAGGCGGCTCGCCGCCAGGGATGCCCAGACGCAAGAGGTGCGCGTGCTCGTGCACCAGAATCAGGAGGCGTTGCAATCCCTCCAGGCCAAGCTGGCGGCCGTCGAGGCGCGGCAGGCCGAATCGCAGGGCCAGCAGATCGCCCTCGAAGCCCTCTATCAGGAATTTTCGCGCAGCCGCGACGAACGGTTGGACGCCGCGCTGATCGCGCTGTCCGGCGCCGATGCGCGGCTGGCGCAGGCCGCCCAGCCGCAGTTTCTGGGTGTACGCAAATTGATCGCCCGCGACATCGACCGCCTGCGGGCTTCGCCAACGGCCGACGTGCCCGGCATGGCGATGCGACTTGAAAGCGTTATCGCTGGCGTCGATGCCCTGCCACTGGCCTACGAGCAGCGGCCGCGCTTCGACCCGACGCAGAAATCCACCGTGCCGGCCCCGTCGGCCAGCGAGGCACTGTTTTGGCAACGGCTGCTGGCCGACGCCTGGGCCGAATTGCGACAGTTGATCCGTATCGAGCGCATCGACCGTGCCGACCCTGGCCTGCTGGCGCCGCAGCAGAGTTTCTTCCTGCGCGAAAACCTCAAGCTGCGCCTGGTCGATGCGCGCGTGGCCCTGCTGGCGCGCGACGGCAAGAGTTTCCGCGAGGACATGCGGCAGGCGGGCGAGTGGCTCGACCGTTATTTCGATAACCGCGCCAAACCCGTGCAAGCGGCGCAAGCCGTGGTGAAAAGTCTCGGCGCGGCCGATCTGGCGGTGACACTGCCGACGCTCAATGAAACACTGACGGCGCTGCGCAACCTCAAGGTGGCGAAGGAACTGCCGCTTGCTGCTTCCCGTCCCCGCGCTCGCTCCGGGGGGGCGATCAGTGGTCCGGGCGACGGCCGCGCGACCGCGCGGACACCATGATGCGCGCGCTGATCTGGTTGCTGCTGCTGGCAGCACTGGCCGTGGGTCTCTCGCTGGCGATGCGCTACAACGACGGCTATGCCCTGTTCGTGCTGCCGCCCTGGCGGGTCGAGCTGTCGCTCAACCTGCTGCTGCTGCTGGCGGCCGCCTTCTTTTTCACCCTGTACTGGCTGTTTCGCGCGCTGGGCGCGCTGTCGCGGCTGCCGCGCGATGTCCGCGAATTTCGCCTGCGGCGCGCGCGCGGCAGTGCCGAAAGTTTGCTGCACGACGCCATGCGCTGCTTTGCCGAAGGACGGTTCTCACACGCGATCAAGAACGCCGAAAAGGCGTTTGAAGCCGGCCACGTACCCGGCCTGGCCGCCCTGCTGGCCTGGCGCGCGTCCCACGCGCTACGCGACGAGGCGCGGGTTGGGGAATGGCGCGAACGCGCCCTCGCCAATGCCGAAGGCATCCGCGCGGCAACACTGATGACCGCGGCCGAACTTGCCGTCGATGGGCGCGATTTCGACGCGGCGCTGGTCGCGCTCGACCAACTGGCGGCGCTTGGCGGTCGCCACATCGGCGCGCTACGGCTGGCCCTGCGCGCCCACCAAGGTCTGGGTCACTGGCGCGAAGTGGCGCGACTAGCCCGCCAGCTCGAAAAACACCGGGCGCTCAATGCCGATCAGGCCGCGCCGCTGCGCCGCCGCGCGCACGGCGAAGTGCTGCGCGGTCTGGCCGACCTCGGCGACAGCAAGGCGCTTCATGCTTACTGGAAATCCATGTCCGCCGCGGATCGCGTCGAGCCGCGGCTGGCGCTGGAAGCCGCACGCGCACTGATGGCGATGGGCGATTGCGCCGGCGCGGCGACCGTGGTCGAAGATGTGCTCGACGAACACTGGGATTCATCGCTGATCGACGCCTACGCGCACTGCCCGGGCGGCGATGTGCTCGGCCGTATCGCCCACTGCGAGAAGTGGCTGCTCCAGCACCCGCGCGACGCCGCGCTGCTGCTGGCGCTTGGCCGCCTCTGCCGCGAGCGGCAGTTGTGGGGCAAGGCGCAAAGCTACCTGGAAGCGTCGCTTGCCGTGCAGGAAACCCGCGCCGCCCACGTCGAACTGGCGCAACTGCTCGATCAGCTCGAAAAGTCGGCGCTAGCGGAACGGCACTATCGGGCGGCGGCGGTGCTTTGAGTCGCCGTACCGGGCAACGAGCCAATGATTCACCTACAGCGACTTGTGTGAGCCATCGCAGAGTGGTGCATTCTTCGTTTGCTTGCAGGCGCAAAAGTACGCGGTCTTGGTTTCGTCCGCCGTGTATTTCATCGGTGTGAATTCCGTGCCCTTGTGCGAGCCGTCGCAGAAGGGTTGCGACTTGCTCCGGCCACAGGTGCACCACCAGTAGTCCTTACCTTTTTCGACATTGACGGCACAGGGCGCTTTCGCTGCAATTTCGGGCTTACTCATGGGTGTAACCTCCTATGGGCTGAATAGTAACGGACGATGCGGGTGAGATTCAACTACCAGTTTTCCCCTAGCAACTCGAAGTAGGACTGGGGATGCAGGCACGCTGGGCAAAGCTTGGGTGCTTCTGGCGCTTCATGCAGGTAACCGCAATTGAGGCAACGCCAGGATACAGGCTACCCCACTCATGCGCTTCACCGGCCACCGCCGCCTTCAAATTTTCGAGCGTCGTACCGGCCTTGCCCGCCGGATAGGTATCGGTAATTTCGACCACCCCGCCGCCCAAAAAGTCAAAAAACCGCTTGGCGTGTTCTTTTTCCTGAGCCACTGTTTCTTCAAAAATCAGCGCAATTTGGATCAAGCCCTCCTTGCGTGCCACCGCGGCAAAAAACGTATAACGATTCCTTGCCTGAGACTCTCCAGAGAACGACTTCATCAAATTTCGTGGTGTTCAGTCCAAATCCAGTCTTTGGTTAATTTCTCAAGCGCAAACGATTCGGTTTGCTGCCGCGGACGTTACTAAGCAGCCATTGCCGACAGTTTGCCATTCACGCCGCCGTGAATGGACACTTCTTCGGCTCTGTTTTTCGCCAGGATACTTTTTGCCTTCTCGACCTCCTGGGCCGTTCCGTGAGCGATGAGAACGAACTTGTTGGTCTTGAGCGCCGTTTCGTAGCGAAGAACGCTGTCCTTGGGAATTCCGATCCCCGTCAGTGCGCCGCCAAGGGCGGTAAGGCCGCCGGTGACGAACGCGGTTTCGAGAACACCAATGATCCAACTTACCAGCGGACCGCCGACAATGACCGGGCCAATCCCTGGAATAATCAAGAATGCGGAACCGAAGAGAAGTCCCCAGATTGCGCCCCAAAACAGGCCGAACTTACCCCACGTTGCCATGCGGTCGCCGGTGTTGTAATAGCCTATGACGTTTTCTTCGGTGTGAAAGTCCTTGCCGATGACGGAAAGCTTCTTCATGTCGAAGCCGAACAGTTGCAGTTCCCTGACCGCACCTTCGGCATCCTCATGGTTGCGATAAATTCCAACGGCCGAACTGTACTTTTCGGACATGCCACTTCTCCAATATTTTAGGAAGTGGCCATTGTTTCGCTTCCTCGTCCGGGGTGCTGTTCGTTAGCGCACATAAGCCACATAAGCCACACATGGCCTTGGTCTGTCGCTGCATCCAGCCCACCCCCAACCGGGCTCTATCACGGATTAGTCCGCTGATGGAGATACGGGGGTCTGAGTTAAATTTCGCTCGAATTGCCCATCGGTGGAAAGCGCATAGGGCACATGCTCGGGCACCCGCAATACCCCCTGCGCATTGGGAATCGCCTCGATTTGTACGATCGGGGCTGACCCGCGCACACCGCCGAAAATGGTCGCAAAAGCCGAGTCGGCCGCATCCCGGCCGGTGCCAAGGCGCACAAAACCCATCGGGATGGCAACGCCAGAAGGGTCAAAGATGTACCAGCGGTCACCCAGATACACTTCAACATAGGCATGAAAATCGGCTGGCCCCAGGGCTGGATCAGCGCCATAGTCGATTCCGGTGACAAAGCGGGCGGGTATGTTGACCGCTCGGCACAGCGCAATCATCAAATGGGCAAAGTCACGGCATACGCCAACTTCTTCCACCAGGGTATCAACCGCACTGGTATTGCCCGTGGAGGAATTGGCGAGAAAGCTGACACGATTCATGACCCAGTCGCGGATCGCCTGAACGCGGCCGTAACCCTGCCGCAAGTGGCCGAACTCCTTGATCGCCAGACGGTACAGCCGGTCGGACTGACAATACCGGCTGGGGTAGAGGTAGGGCAGCACCTCTCCTGGCAGATTGGCCACGGCCACTTCGCCGAGATCCGTCGGCTGCGCCGTGTGGTGATCAAGGTCTACGGTAGCGTCGTAGCGCACGGTCAGCGGTCCGGCTAACGCTTTTAGCCGCAGAAAACGCGTGTGCGTCATCGGGTCGGTATAAGTGGTGGACGGCAGGCTTTGGCTGATACCCAGAGACTCGCTCACCACCGACTGGTGGGGGGTTTGCGCGGCATGGAGGCTGAAAATAAAATCGCAGCCGGGCTGATCGATCTGGTAGTTCAGTTCAACCGAGAATTTGAGTCTGAGCACTGAGCGCTTTCGGTGGAGTTGCGTCGCTTGAGCTTGAGTCATCGTGAACTTATACGCACCCGGCAGGAAGTGTTCTGTGCGTCAGCACACACCTTGGGGGCTATACGCGCTTACGCACTGCATACCGGCCAAGATAGTTTTCGTCCACCGATTATTGAAGCCGAAAGAACCGGCTGTCTCTTGTGGGTCGAAAGTTGCGGTCCCGCCAGCGCGACTTTTCTATGGGCTACGCGTAGGCAGGGGCGAATGCTTGCTCGGGATTCTTGACCGGCGCATTGCCGGACCAGTACGGCGAGAGCTTGCGCAACTGCGCGGCGATGGGCGGCACGGCGGCGATGACGCGGTCGATCTCGGCTTCGGTGGTGTAACGCGACAGTGAAAAACGGATCGTGCCGTGCGCGGCAGTGTAGGGAATGCCCATCGCGCGCATCACGTGCGAAGGTTCCAGCGAACCTGAAGTGCAGGCCGAGCCCGACGAGGCGGCGATGCCGAGCTTGTTGAGCAGCAGCAGGATGCCCTCACCCTCAATGTATTCGAAAGCGATATTGCTGGTGTTGGGCAGACGGTAGAGCAAGTCGCCGGTAGCGAAGGCATGCGGCACCTTGGCGAGGATGCCGCGCTCCAGCTTGTCGCGCAGGCGCTTGACGACGGTATTCTCGTGACCGATGTTGGCCATGGCCAGCTCCGAAGCCTTGCCCAGCGCAACGATGCCGGCGGAATTTTCGGTGCCGGCGCGCCGGCCGCGTTCCTGATGGCCGCCCCGGAAGAGCGGACGAAAGCGGCAGCCGCGCCGCAGGTAGAGCACGCCAACCCCCTTGGGCGCGTGCAACTTGTGGCCCGAGAGTGACAGCATGTCGATCTTGGTATTCTTCAGATCGATGGGAATCTTGCCGACGGCCTGTACCGCGTCGGTGTGGAACATGACGCCGGCCTCGTGCGCCATCTCGGCCATCTCATCGACCGGAAACAGCGTGCCGGTCTCATTGTTCGCCCACATCGCCGAAACGATGGCGACATTGGGCGCGAGCAGTGACTTGTACTGGTCGAGGTCGATGCGGCCCTTCTTGTCGACCGGCAGGCGATGCACGACGTAGTCTTCCTTTTCCAGCCACTCGCAGAGCGTCAGGATGGCCGGGTGCTCGACGGCGGTCGTAATAACAACACGCCGCTCCGGTTGCGCCTTGAGCGCGGAGAGGATCGCGGTGGAATCCGACTCGGTGCCGCAGGAAGTGAAGATGATTTCCGAGTCGTGCTCGGCGCCGAGCAGCGCCTGCACCTGGGCGCGTGCGGTCTTCAGCGCCTTGCCGACCTGGGCGCCGAAGGCGTGGATTGATGAGGGATTGCCAAAGTGCTCGGTGAAGAAGGGCAACATCGCCTCCACGACGGCGGGATCGACTTGCGTCGTGGCATTGTTGTCAAGGTAAATGGGCGAATGTGTCGGTTCCATGGCCATCATCCTGCGCGCGCAAGTTCTTTGGCTAGCTCGCGGGCCGGCAGCACCGTCACCAGTTCGCCGAGCGCTTCGCACAGTTTGGCCTGGATGCCGCCCATGGTCGCGTGCTCCATCATGCAGCCGGCGCAGGCGCCGACCAGGTTGATGTAAATCTTTTTGCCTTGCACCTCGATTAGCTCAAGGTCGCCATGGTCGCGCTGTAATTGCGGGCGGATGGCTTCGAGCGTGTCCTCGACCTTGCGGATACGCTGGTAGTTGGTCAGGCCAGTTTTCGTCGCAGCCGTGGCCGGCGACTTGGCGCTCGGGCCTTGCGTCGCGCAGGCCGGCGCAGCCTGGTTCACATGGCTGGGCTTCTCGGCGCAAACCTTGGCGAGAATTTCCTCGATGCCCTCGTGGCACGACGCACAACTGCCGCCGGCCTTGGTGTAGTTGGTCACCTGCTCCACCGAGATCAGGCCATTGGCGCGCACCACATCCTCGATCATCACCGCATCGATGGCGAAGCACTTGCAGATCAGCGCGCCTTCCTCGTGGTCGTCGCTCCAGGCTTCGCCGCGATAGTTGGCAATGGCGGCCTGTAGCGCCTCACGGCCCATCACCGAGCAGTGCATCTTCTCGGGCGGCAGGCCGTCGAGGTAGTCGGCGATGTCCTGATTGGTGACCTTGAGCGCATCGTCGAGCGTCTTGCCCTTGATGATCTCGGTCAGTGCGGAACTGGACGCAATAGCCGAGCCGCAGCCGAAGGTCTGGAAGCTGGCTTCGAGGATGATGTCGGTGGCCGGTTCCACCTTCAGCATCAGCCGCAACGCATCACCACACTTGATCGAGCCAACATCGCCGACGCCGTTGGCGCCCTCGATGGCCCCGGCGTTGCGCGGGTTGAAGAAGTGCTCGCGGACCTTTTCGGTGTATTCCCACATGGCCGTTTCCCTTTCAGACCGAGAACGACTGGCCGCAACCGCACTGCGAGGAAGCATTGGGATTGTCGAACTTGAAGCCGGTATGGGTCAGCGTGTCGATAAAATCGACCGTCAAGCCGCCGAGCATGGTGTAACTCATCGGATCAAGCAGCAGTTTGACGCCATCGATCTCCAGTTCGGTGTCGTCGACCTGCAATTCCTTTTCGAGGCGCAGCCCGTACTGAAAGCCGGAACAGCCACCGCCTTCGATCATGATGCGCATGCCGGCGACGGGAAACTCGGAACCGCGGATAAAGCGGTGGATAGCTTTGACGGCGTTAGGGGTCAGGTTGATCATCTTCTCTCTCCGGATGGGGGCTTCAGACATCTATTTGCAAGCCCCATGCCACATCGGAAATCAATCTAACCCATTGATGCACATGATTTAGATGTCGCGGTTGCGTTTGTTGTGTTTGCTACAAACGCCGGCATCCCCGCGGAAGCAGTCGGCGTGCCGCCGCTTGTGCCGTCCCGCTAGCGCCGACTTTTTCAGGCCTGAGCCGGCAGGCTGTGCGTGAACTCCCGCACCGTAGCCGTGCCCCCCACCCGCTCGCGTACCTTGATAAGTTTGGCGCGGATACGCTCGGCGGAGAGAACGATCAGGATGTTTCCACGACCGTTGGCGGGGTCGGGTCGCACGACGCTTTCGGACAGCACGCCCTCGCCGGGGAATAGATTGGCAACCGAGTCGATGGCGTCGTTGTCGATTTCCGGAATCTCGCCGAGGCGATGCACGAGGATACCGAAGGGCTCGCCCTCGCCGCGCACGACGACGATCTGCGTGTAGGTGGCGGGATCGACCGGCTTGCCGAAGTGCAGGTGGTCGCGCATGTCGAAGACAAGAATCGGATCGCCGCCGAACATCACCACGCCGCGCACATAGCCGGGCATGCCCGGCAGGGGTGTGATGCGCACCGCGTCGATGGCCTCGACGACATTCAACGAGGGGATACCGAACCATTCCTCGCCAATGTAGAAGGTGGCGATTTCGGTGCTTTCCTGTCCCATCCGCCCGCGTGCGGCATGCGGCATCTGCACCTTTTCCTGGTGCGCCAACGGCGTCTGAATAACGGCCTGCACCTGTCCGAGTGGAATGAAGATCAGGGCGGCGATGTCATTGCGATAGGCATCTTGCGGTCCCTTGAACTCCCGGTAGCCCGAAGACATTTTCGAGCCGATGGCGAAATACTGCTTCCGGTATTCGACGATATTTGAATAGGCATGACCATTATCGAGGGCGAAGAAGGCCTCGTCGATGGGCAGTTCGCCGCCGATGACGATACGCGGATCAGTCGTGGCAATGACGCGGCGCTTGCGATCAGCGAAAACGGCAAAGCAGCCCTCGGGAACATTGCCCTTTTCGTCGCGCGGCAGCGAATCGCGCAGCATGGCCTCGAATTGCGGCGCGGCATCGAAGACGATACCGATGCCGCCAACCACCTGGTTCGCGTCGTCAATAGCGCGAATGGCCGCCGCGAAAATGTAGGTATGGGCGCCGCCGTACAGATCGGTGGGGTCGAAGGCCGAGACCGCGTAGCTCTGGCTGTCCTTGAGCGCGAGCGTGCGGCGCACCCATTCCTCGCCGATCGATTTGCCAACGCGGTGCGCATCCTGTTCGCTGGAAACCGCTACCAGCGTGCCGTTGGCGTCGAAGACCAGCAGGTTCGTGTAGACGGTGTAAAGGCCGTTGATGGTACGCAGGATCGCGGCGATGCTCCCGGCGGCATCGGCTTCGAGCGACCTCTGAGCGAGGCTGGTGCGGAATGCCGTGGTCAACGCCCACCAGCGACAATCGTCAGAACGCTCGTAGAGGTTGCGGTCCATGATGTCGATGGCGAGAGAGGCGAGGAACTGGCAGTCTTCCAGAATCGAGGAGACCACGGTTTCGTGCAGGTTACCGATGGAGCGGGCGAAAACGTCCCGAGTTTTTAGCCCTGTGTTGCTGATTTCCCACAGCAGCACCTTGGAGAAGGCGGGATTGATGGCCTTCTTGTCGCTGCTCTGGCGCACGTTGCCGTTCCATACCGAGCGGTTGAGTTCACGCTGGATACGCTCGGCCTGCGGGGGGATACCGCGCAAGTCCTGTGAAAACAGCGTTGGACTCATCATCACCCCGGCCAGGAGCGACGCGGGCACCTGGCTCAAACGATCAGCGGTAGCGCGGGAAAAAGCCTTTTCGAGCGGCACCATGACGTGGCCGAGCCAGCCCGGACCCATGTAGCCCTGATAACCCTTGGTGGCGCGCGTCACGGCGAGATATTCGCGGCCGGCGAAGCGCACTACCTTGCAGTCGGCGTCGAGTACCTTTTCGAGATGCGCCCCCACGGGCACATGGTAGGCATCGCTGCAGGCGATCACCGTACCGTCCTCGTCCAGCAGGGCCAGGGTGCACCAGTCGCCTTCCGTGACGAGATTGCCGAAGATGCCGGCGGTCTCGTTTTCGAAGCGGAAACACAGGCACAGCACGCCGAGCGGCCGGCTGCCGTCCGCCGCCATGACGCGGTAGGAATAGATCAGGCTGGTGGCAAGGCCGGGCACGAGATCGCTGTGGCGGAAAGTCTCGACATAGGCGTCGTCGGTGGCAAGCGACGTGGCGATGAGCGGATCGGCCGATGCGGCGACAGCATTGTCCGCGTCGAGCTGCGCCATGACCTTGCCCTCGGTGTCGAGCAGAATGATGTTGTGATAGACGGTGTATTTGCGCGCGTACTCGCGGAAATGCTTCACTATCTGTTCGCGGCGCTGACGAAGTTCGTCGCGAAAATGGATGTTATCCGTACATTTGGCGACGAATTCGAGATAAGCCCGGATGTCGTCATCCGTCGCCAAAAAACCTATATCGGCGGTACGCTCAAACAGATTGCGCACCATGATATCCACCGCCACCTGGGCCTTGGATTCCATTTCCAGCACGACCTTCTTGCGCGTCTCGATGCCGAGATTGTTGAGCAACGCGGCGGTAAGGCCGGTAAAAGCCTGGCGCGTACCGCTCATGTCGGTGCCCGTACCGGAAAGTTGGCCCAGCAGGGTAAGGTTGTCCCAGACTGCCTGCAGGGTCTGCAGCATCTCGCGATACTCTTCGACGCTTTCGATATGACCGATCAGCGGCAACAAGCTGTCGTCGATGGCAATACCCTTATAGGTCTGCACGGGATCCCCCCTCCAATATCAGCCAAGAATATGTTCGTAGGCTTTTCTTAAAAGCGCTAATTCAATAGAAGGCAAGTTGCGTGCCTCGGTCAGAGCAATGAATTTGGCATCAAAAGCAGCGACCGCAGCAAACGGCGGATCGATTGCGGTAAATTCGGCAAGCAGCACGGCAACAGGGCCGGCGGAGCTGTCAAGCTCGACGTAAAACTCCGGTTCGGCACGCAGGCTACCGGCGTCGACCTGGAAGTGTGCCTCCAGCGCCTTGATGTGATGCACTAGATGAGGGCGCACGTTGCCCACTTTTGTGCGCAAACTCGCCGCCTCAAGCGGCGCCCCGGAGAGCACACTGCCGCCGTAACTGAGGAAACGCGTCCGGGCGCTGGTTTTCTGCTTGTGATAACAGATGATGCGCGGCGCCAGCGCGGCAACGCTCATCTCTGGGCATCGCGGTTTTCTCTGCCTCAAGCGGCGACGAAAGTGAAGCAACCCTTCGGGCAGGTGCGGCCGCAGGCGCCACAACCGGTGCAGTCGCCCGGGTTCTTGACGGTCATCATGGCCTTGGCATCCTCGTCGTCCCAGTCGTCCTCGTCCATGTCGTCGTCGTCGCCGCGGTCGACGAGCGTCAGCACGTCGCGCACGCAAACCTTGTAACAGCGGCCGCAGCCGATGCACTTCTTCGGGTCGATCGACTCGGCATAGGTTGGGGTATAGGGCGTGCCACCCCGGGTGACTGCGGTTGCAGACATGGCGTTTCCTTTCTAAGTGGGTTGGTGCGAATTCAGTTTTGCCAAATGTTCGTTAGCCGCCGCCCAGGCCTGGCAGGCAGCGAAGGTGGACTGGGCGATGGCGGGCAGTTCCTGGTAGCCGGCGGGCAGCTTGTCCTCGACCAGATCGTGCAGCTGGCCCGCCCACTCGGATGCGATGCGCTTGAGTTTCTTCACTTCCTTGTCAAGGGCTTTCAATTCCTCTTCGGTCATGGTCAGAGCCCCGCCACTACCGGGTAGAGGCCAACCCGCTCGATGGCGACGGAAAGCAGTTTGTCGCCCTCGGTCTTCATCTTCGACAGCGACGCAAAACCGAAGCGATGCACGTCGCGCAAGGTCTTGTCGAGCGCGACCAGCTTGCCGACGATGATCAGCACGCGGCCAAAACCCTCGTGCGTCAGATGCACGAAAGGCACCGCCATCAGGCCGCACTCCTTCTCGATCAGCACGGCGATGGCGTTGTAGAAGGCCTTGACCTGGGCGATGGTGATCTCGTCCGGATCGCCGATGATGGGAATCGTGGCCTTGCGCTCCTTGGTCATCACGAAGGGTTCGAGCATCTGTTCAGGCGACCAGCCGCCTTGGGTGCCATAGGTGTCGAGGGCGCGCATCTGGCGCACCATCTCCTTGATGAAATCGGTTTCGAGGACGGGGTCGGACATGGGGAGGGCTCCTACAGGGAAACGAGAATTGTTGAGGGGGGAGCGGCGATCAATCCGTCCAGGCTTCAGTCGCCATCCGCGCAAATCGCTCGGGCTGGCGGCCGGCGGCCAGCGCCTTGTCAATCCAGGGCACACCGCCGGCGCGCATGCCGGTCTGGATGTCGGCGAGGATGGTCTCGATCTGGTCGGCCGCGTCAACACGCACCGGCTGGATGCCGGCGGCCAGCAACTGCCTGATTGCCGAGGCGCCGATGGCCATGACAAACACGGCCGCGCAGCCGGCAAGAAAATCGATCTTGGTGGCGAGCTTGTCTTCGTTGCCATCCATCGCCGTGGCAGGAAACTCGCCGAGGGCAACCAGATTGGCGCGATCGACGCCCACGTCGTAGATGATGAAACCCTCGGCCGCGCCGAAGTGCTGATTCACGCGCACGCGGTCGTCGCTGGCGAAGGCTACGCGGACAGTCATTGCAGTCTCCATGTCAGTGGACCAGACCAGCCGCAGCCGGCGTGTCGTGACAGGAGCCCGCTTCTTCCCGGCGCGGACCGTCTTGCCAGAAGATCGAGCGATAGGGTGGAATGTCATGGTGCTGCCCCAGAATGAGGTTGGCGATGTCGAACAGGGCCTGGCGTGCGCCACGGTAGCCCACCCAGGTGCGCGCATAGCCGCCCACCCAGTCGTATTGCGGGAAGCCGGCACGTAGCAAGGGCACGCCAAGACGTGCTGCCGACGGTGCGGCGTGCGAATTGGCAATCATGAGCTTGACCTTGCTGCCCACGGCGGCGCGCTCCAGGTCTTCGAGGTCGCCGATGATGACGTTGTCGATCGGCAAGGCTTCCAGCGCATGCGCCTTCACCGGCGCAACAGCCACCGCGATCTCCGCGCCCATACCATTCAGAAAGCGCGCAAAGCTGCACACCAGATCCGGGTCGCCCGCCAGCGCCATGGACGCGAACCCGGTCATGAAATGTGAATCAACCATCGCGTCCTGCAACTGGGCGCGCTGCCGCTCGATCCTGGCGGGCACCGGCTGACCGGAAATGGTCGCGAGCGCCTGGGTGAAAGCATCGCAAGCCTCCAACCCCATCAGGCCGTCAAAGCGATAATCCGGCACGCCGGTCTTGTCTTTCAGCTTGTCGGCTGCCCGGTAGAGCGAGTGGCCGATGACGAGCGTCGCCGCCGCTTCGCCGAGCGTGACGATCTCGGCGGCGGGCGTGCCGCCGACGGTGAGCGGCGAAAACCCGGCGGCGTCAAGGTGGCCGTCAAGCGAATCGGAAAGATCCGGCAGCACAACGGGGCGCAGGCCAAAGGCTTCAATCCATTCCTTGATGGCCTCGATGTCGCCGGGCGTCAGCATGGAAGACGCCAGCACATTGACCTGCTTCTTGCGCCGTCCCGCTACCGCCGACTTTTCCACCATCGTCTCGATGATCGCCTCGACTGCCAGCGCAAAGCCGGTCTCAAGACAACCGACGGTGTCGTTACTATTCACGGGTACGACATGCACGCCGGCGAACTCGGGATGGGCAGTGCGAAATTCATGGACGCAACGGCGAATGTCGGTGCCCTGCGTCTCCGACAGTCCGGTGGTGCACAAGCCGATCACTGCCGGTTTATTTTTTTCGGCGATGGTCGCCAGCGCCTGGATGACGTTCTCGTCGGCGCCCATCACTGTCGCGATCTGATCCATCGCTGTCGTCTGCAGCGGAATCGGCTCGCGGAAATGCCGCACCAGGAAAACCTTGGCAAACGCCGTGCAACCTTGCGAACCATGCATCAGCGGCAGGGCGCGATTCAACCCGAGAAATGCCAGCGAAGCGCCTACCGGCTGCGACGCCTTGAGCGGATTCACCGATAACGGCTTTGGAGTGCGGATGATTTTGGCCACGGCTTGACGGCGAGAGGATATTTCCCCCCTTCACCGCAAGCCGCATGCCAGCATGAAACTTGTTATTTATCAGCGAACTAATCAGCATGTGGCTTGTAGCAAACGCGACAACTCCCCAAATGCCTGTCGGTTTGCACCAATCGCACCACCCAGAAGGATCAACGTCTCGGTCGCAGGGTTCCCCACCGCCCTTGCCACACCCTACGTTCTGATGAATAATTTCCCGGCACCCCGACATCGTTATGGAAATTTCGATGTTGTTTTACCTGCACGTTTCAACAATTTGACTTAAATACATACTAACTACTGGAGGAACAATCATGAAGATGCGCTTGATGGCTTTGTCGGTTCTTGTCTGTAGCAGTTTGCTGTCACTGTCGCTGCCTGCGGAGGCATACGGCGGTGGCCCGTGGGGAGGTGACGCCCCGTGGGATCGGTTTGACGGTCCATGGAATAGCGGCGGCGGCCCGTGGAACAGGGGCGGTTCATGGAATCGGGGCGGCCCGTGGGGTGGTGATGCTCCGTGGGATCGTGTTGACGGCCCGTGGAACAGTTTTGACGGCCCGTGGAATAGCGGCGGTGGCCCGTGGAACAGGGGCGGTTCGTGGAATCGGGGCGGCCCGTGGGGTGGTGATGCCCCGTGGGATCGTGTTGACGGCCCGTGGAACAGTTTTGACGGCCCGTGGAACAACCGTGGCCGACGTGGCCGTGGCTTCGGCCCATTCAACTGGTAGACACTGGTAGGCAACTACTTTTCCCGCCAGGTTTTGTCGCCTGGCGGGGGTCGGCCGCCAAGACTCTTACCCGGCCAGGCCTAGCCCCGCCGGCTTCGGCGTAGCCCACGGCACCGGTTTTTTGACGGCTGCCCACACCGGACTTTCGATGGTCAGTGCGAGTTGTTTGGCCAGTTCGACCATGCCGCCGTAACCGGCATAGCCGAATTCACGTTCCTGGTTGATGTCGAGGAAGGGAATACGCGACTTGAGCGCCATGTAGAGGTTGCGGCCGCCGGCGATGAGGATGTCGGCGTTGAGATCACGGTAGGCGCCCAGCAGCGCCTGCGGGCTGCCGTCGTCGATCATGTTCGCCTCCGGCCCCATGATCTCGCGGATGCGTGCCTTGTCTTCTTCCGTGGATTTTTTGGTGCCGGTAGCGACCACCGTCATGCCCAGATCCTGTAGCGCCGAAACGATCGACCACGATTTCACGCCGCCGGTGTAGAGCAGCACGCGCTTGCCCTTGAGGCGCGTGCGCCAGGGTTCGAGCGCCGCGTTGGCTTTGGCCTCTTCGCCGGCGATGAGCGCCTCGGTGCGCGCGGCGAGATTGGCGTCGTCCAGCACGCGCGCGAAGTCGCGCAGCGCCTGCGAGGTATCGGCGACGCCATAGAAACTGCCTTCGAACCAGGGCACACCAAAATTGGTTTCCAGTTTACGCGCGACGTTGAGCAGCGCCTTCGAGCACACCACCATGGTCGCGGCGGCGCGGTGCATGGTCTGCAACTCGCGGAAACGCCCGTCACCCGACAGGCTACCGATGATGCGCAAGCCGAGTTGATCGAAGAGTGGTGCGACGTTCCAGAACTCGCCAGCGATGTTGTATTCGCCAACGAGATTCACGTCGTGTAACCGCATACCAGAGGGAAATTGCGCGCGCACGGCAGCCGAGACCGGGTCGGGTTCGCGCGTACCGATGACGTACTTGAACATCGCCTCGCCGGCCAGGCGGTTGCCCATGTTCTTGGTGCCGTAGAAACCGGCCGCATCGACCGGGATGACCGGCACGCCGAACTGCACTGTGGCGGCTTTGCATAGCGCCTCGAAATCGTCGCCGATCAGCGCCGTGACACAGGTGGCGTATACAAACACGGCCGCCGGTTGGTAGGTATCGATGGCCTGCTTCACCGCGAGGAGCAAGCGCTTTTCGCCGCGCCCCATGATCACATCGGTTTCCGAGAGATCGGTGGTCATGCCGACCTTGTAGAGCGTCGGCCCGGACGAGCGCGTGCCGCGGTTGTCCCACGAGTTGCCGGCGCAGGCAATGGGGCCATGCACGATATGCGCGACATCGGCAATCGGCAATAGGGCGATCTGCGCACCATCGAAGGCACAACCGCCGGCGGTCGCGCCGGGTTTGGGGCGTGCGCAGCCGGATTTCTCCTTGGCATTGTGCGCACAGGCAGGTTCATTCAACAGGGCGGCGATTTCGGCGGCGGCTTTCATGCTTACGCTTATGCAACCCGCGTGCCACTCGTAACAAACTGATTTTTATGGAAACTAGTGTTTGTCCATTTGTCGCATTTGCAACAATGGCAGGGAGCAAACTGCGCCACAACGTTCATCGGACGGCTTGTGTATAAACTGGCACGCAATACATTGATGTACTGTTTCCTCCATGCCGGACAACACCTTGCACGACAAGACCAATGCAGAACCGATCGCCGGCAGGGCAAAGGGCGAAAAAACCTGCCCGCTGTGCGGTGCCGCCTTTATCTGCGGCATGGAAGCTGGTCAGAAGAAATGCTGGTGCGCCGACCTGCCTGCGGTCATGCCCCTCCCGGGCACGGCAGCCGGTTGCTATTGTCCGGACTGTCTGCGCAAGCTGATTGAGGCGAAAACCGGATAGGGGGTGACCGATAAAAAGTCGGCGCTGGCGGGACGACAGGTGGGGAGTGCCTGCAAGAGGCCATCAAGAGACGTTCGCCCAACACTGCTATCGGGCAGGTGCAGACTGGGAAGAGACGATCAGCTTTCGCATCTGGTTTGTTGTTGCCACCCTAAAGCGGCCATTACCCATCCTGATCCCAAACAAGGTTTA
>JAIFMO010000091.1 GCA_020048435.1 Sulfuritalea sp. | reverse complement strand
ATGCAGCGATAAGAGACGTTCAGCGTAGGGAATCTGCGTGATGCAATCGCATACTTGATGGCTGAGGCAGAGGCCTGAATCGGATGATCATCAAGTGTATGATGGACATAGGCAATCTCTGTTCAATTGGAAATATTCATCTAATCACGATGCCACTACATCAGCCGATTTTCGATCCAGACCTTGAACTGAGGTTCTTTCGGCAGCTCTGGAACAATTCCCTCGACCCGTTTTGGTTATGCGAGGTGTTCGGCGACGACTTTGTCTTTTTGGCATTTAATCCCGCTGAAGAACGAGTCGATACTCGATTCAAGCCGGGCGTCACGATGCGTGAAATTGTCGGCGAAGGGCAAGAAGCCGATGAACTGCTTTCCGGCTACTTCCGCTGCAGGGACAGTTGCCAAGCAGTCTCTTTCGAGCAACGTCCTGCCTTGAATGGTCAAACCCATCTCTTTCATACCCTGCTGGTGCCAGTAATCGATACCGGTGGGAGGGTTACACATATCTGGGGAANTGGCCGAGGGTGCCAACGTAGCGAAAAGTGCTTTTCTTGCCAACATGAGTCACGAGATGCGAACCCCATTGCATCAGATTAATGGATTGGCCACATTAGTCAGACGCGAGCCCTTGACCAGCAAGCAAACTGAACGGATGGAGAAGCTCGAAAAATCATGCAAACAACTCGAAAAAATTATCGAAACCATTCTTGATCTGACTTTGCTTGAAGCCAAACAATACGAACTGCTCAATGGAGATGTTAGCGTCGCTAGCGTTCTCAAAGAAACAGCCGATTACTTTCTGTCGGAGTCAAATACGAGACAAATTCTAATCAGGCTCCAGTCTGACTCCTTCCCCCTGACTTTGCGTGGGGATGCAAAACACATCAAGATAGCCTTGCAAAACCTTGTGGATAATGCGATCCGATTTTCTCAGGCGGATAGCGTGACGATCAGGGCAAGCATTGCTGACGAGGATAGAGTGAACCTCCTCGTTCGGTTTGAGGTCGAGGATACAGGGATAGGCATTTCGCCTGAGGTTTTACCCCGCTTATTCAACATATTCGAGCAGGGCGACAATTCCTCGACAAGACAACATGGCGGTCTCGGAGCTGGGTTGGCAATCACTCAAAAGATTGCCCGTTTAATGGGTGGTGATGCAGGATGCACCAGTAATTTTGGGAAGGGGAGTCTGTTCTGGTTCACTACTCGTCTAGGCAAAATCTAGGCTCGTGTTGTCTTGCTATCGATTTATTCGGGGTTCCGACTTTTCCAGCCAATTTGGCTATCGTTCAAATGACCGATCTCGAAATCAAATACCAAGCTACTGATGGTTTTTGCCTAAATCTGTGCAACGACAGCAGTTGCACCCCTGCTTGACAGGCTGAAAAATCAAAATCGGAAAGCTGATCGGTGGCTTCCACAATTTTGATGGCTAGCCTAAATGGCCGATTTCCACCACCGGCAGCATCATCGCACGGACTTGCCGGATAGTTTCGAACTCTGACCGGCAGCTCCCAGTCTGTTGCCGACGGCGGGGAAAGTTTCCGACGCCTGCCCACCCGAACGTCCGCAATGCAAACGGTTGCGGTCGTAGAGGGTTCTGGACTGAAGGGCGGCAGGGTGCCCAAAAGAGACTCATGCCATCTTCAAGTGCAGTGACAGCTTACTGATTGTCAAGCAGACGTTCGCCAAAACTGGCCGAGGGGGACTGTTCAGCTGCGAATTCCGCTCTGATTAGTGGTTCTTCGGTTCCTGATGCATCTCGCGAATCTTGATGATGTCAGGTAGACAGCGCTCGAAGCATGCGACCACATCGGGATCGAAATGCGAGCCACTGTTGTCGCGGATGAAGCTCACTGCATCCTCAACTGACCAGGCTTTCTTGTAAGGGCGAGCCGAGGTCAGCGCATCGAACACATCCGCCACCGCCACAATGCGACCGGATTGGGGGATTGCATCGCCGGCCAGCCCGTTGGGGTAGCCGCTGCCATCCCATTTTTCATGATGGGTCAGCGCAATCTCGCGCGCCAGACGCAGCAGTGCCGAATCGTCACCGTCCAGAAGTTCGCCGCCGATGGCGGCATGCGTTTTCATGATCTCGAATTCGGCGGGTTCCAGTTTTCCCGGTTTGAGCAGGATGGTATCGGCGATGCCGATCTTGCCGATGTCGTGCATCGGACTGGCATTCAGCATCAGATCGCAATCGGCATCGCTCCAGCCCATGCTCTTCGCCAGCAGGGCGGAAAACTGGCTCATGCGGATAATGTGCAGACCGGTTTCGTTGTCGCGGTATTCCGCTGCACGTCCCAGCCGGCGCACTACCTGGAGGCGAGTTTGGTTAAGCGCCTCGGTACGGGCATGCACCATTTCCTCCAGAACATCCTTCTGGTCATGCACCAGGCGATGCGCCAGCTGCGCATCGAGCAGGTTGCGCACCCGCATCAGCAGCTCGGCGCGATCGAAGGGCTTGCCGATGAAGTCGCGCGCCCCGCCGGCCAGCGCCTTGAGCAGAGTGTCACGGCCTTGCTGGGCGGTGAGGATGACGATGGGCGGCAGCAGCGGATCATTGAGCGCTGTAAGCTGCTCCATCACCTGATAGCCGTCCAGATGCGGCATGTTGATGTCGAGCAGGATCAGGTCGGGACGGGCCTCCCGGTAACGGTCGAGCACTTCGCGCGGGTCCTGGATCAGCACGTGATCCTGATAGCCCTGGCTGGCCAGCATCTTGTCGAGCAGCTTGAGGTTGGCCGGTTCGTCGTCGACGATGAGGATGCGGGCGTGGTTGAGGAGCAGATCGTCGGTGGTCATGTGTTCTCCTTGTTGTCGGGCAGGCAGGCATTGCCTTCGCGCAGCGCCATGCTCATTTGAGCTTCCCCGCTTGCTCCAGCAGTTTGGTGAGTTCGGCGTCTTCATCCAGTTCGCCATGGCCGGTCTGCTGGTGAAGCTTCACCATGCCGGAATCCAGGCCGCTTGCATGTGCGCCTGTCCAGTCCATCAGGATGCGCCGCAGCTCGGTGGCAACCGCATAAGGGTCCGCCGTGGCAAGCTTGGCCGTCAGCGCGCTCACCCATGCCGAGATGTCCGCATGGGCACGCTTATGGCGCTTGACATGCTCCCGACAGACATCGTTTTCGGGCAGGCGACGCATGAGCTGTTCCTCGTAGCGGAAGTGGCCGGCCATGAACTTGAGCAATTCGCGCGTCAGGGCCATCACTTCGCGGCGGCAGTTTGCCTGCCGGTCTGGTGGACAGGCCACGCAGCCTGCGGCGGAATGATTGCCCTCGCTACAAATCGCCAGGGCTTTGTCGACGAGGCGGTCGAGCTCGACGTGCTGGCTGTCGATCTCGTCGTGACCGGTGCTTGGCGTAGTGCTCATGGCCGTTCTCCAGTAAACACGGTGTCGAGGATGCGGTGCAGGCGGGCGATATCCAGTGGTTTGGTCAGGTAGTCGGCAAAGCCGGCGGCGAGGCCGCGTTCGATGTCGCGCTTCATGGCATTGGCGGTGACGGCAATGACCGGAATGCTACGGGTGGCCGGATCGGCCTGCAACTCACTTAGCGCGGCAAAGCCATCCATTCCCGGCAGGTTGATGTCGAGCAGGATCAGGTCGGGTTGGTGGCTGCGGGCAATCGCCAGCCCGAGTTCGGCATTGGCGGCGTCGAGCAGGATCAGATTGGTTCGGGTGCCGAGAATCTTCTTCACCAGCTTGAGGTTGGCGGGGTTGTCTTCAATGTAGAGCACGCTGTGCTGCGTTTTGCTGGGTACCGCCGTCCCGCCAGCGCCGACTTTCTGCTCTGGCGCGGCAGGCAGAGTCGGCAGACTGGCAACTGGCAGCGCGAACCAGAAGGTACTGCCGACCCCCGCTTCGCTGTCCACGCCGATCTCGCCTCCCATCGCCTCGACCAGTCGCTTTACCAGCGCCAGGCCGATGCCGGTGCCCTCGATGCCGTCGTAGGAGGATTCCAGCCGCTCGAAGGGCTTGAACAGGCGTTCGCGCTTCTCCGGCGCGATGCCGCGCCCGGTGTCGCGCACTTCAACACGCATCTGCTCGCCAGTCGCCACAGCAGCCACATGAATCTGCCCGCCGTCGCGGTTGTACTTGATGGCATTCGACAGCAGGTTGAGCAGCACCTGCTTGACGCGGGTGTAATCACCCTGGAGCGCCACGGCCTCATCCAGCGGCGCGGCGATCGTGATGCCCCGTGCGGCGGCCAGCGGTTGCACCTGCGCCACGCAGTCCTTGAGCAGCGGAGCGAGCGGCAAGGGTTCAAGGCTCAGTTCGATGCGGCCGCTTTCGATGCGCGCCAGGTCGAGCACTTCATTGACCTGAACCAGCAGATGTTGCCCGGCCTTGAGGATTTCCTGCACGTTGTCGGCCTGCTGTTCGCTCAGTGACGACTTGCCCGGCAGGGCGAGCATCTGGGCAAAGCCGATGATGGCGTTGAGCGGCGTACGCAGCTCGTGGCTCATGCGCGACAGGAACTCGCTCTTGGCAGCGTTGGCGGCTTCGGCCTCATCGCGAGCCGCAGTCAACGCGGTCTCATTATGCTTACGTGCTGAGATATCGTGAACGAAGGCAAAGAACTGGCGCTGCGTGCCGACAATAGCCAATGTGACATTGACCTCGACGTCGACAAGGCTGCCGTCCATGCAACGATGGCGGGTATCGAAACGGTCGTGGCCCTGCTCGATCAACCGGCCGATATGGCGCGCGACCTCTTCGGGATTTTCAATCGCTTCGATTTCCGTAATATGCAGTTTGAGCAATTCGTCGCGCGCGTAGCCAAGCATAGTGCAATAGGTGTCGTTGCAATCCAGCAAACGGCCTTGCTGGTCAGCGACGAAAAACCCGTCCATGGCCGCGTTGACGATCAGTGTGTTGCGCCGGTTTTGTTCTTCCAACGCAACGGTGCGGTCGCTGACGCGCTGCATCTGTGTGTTAAAACCATTGCGCAGGGTTTCAATTTCTTCTACGCCGGCCGTATTCACCTGAATCAACTGGTACGCATCATCGGTGGAAATTCTCCGTACCTGCTGCGAAACCTCCGCTAGCGGCTTTACCACCCGGCGCTGAATCAGCCACCAGATCACGATGCCAAGAAACATAAACTGCAGGGTGACTGTCAGCAGCGCGTTAAGCA